>DAOVTM010000408.1 GCA_030633145.1 Desulfobulbaceae bacterium | reverse complement strand
GGAAAAGCCAACTCCGGCAAGGGCGAACAGGGGATCACGAGGTTCAGAATGCGGCTGATCCATTATCCTGCTGTCGTTTCTTAAAGATATAACAGAAAAAAGGGCCGCCGATCAGGGCAGTCAGCACCCCAATGGGAACCTCTGCCGGTAATACCGCCCTGGTCAGGGTGTCGGCACAGAGCAGCAACAGGCCGCCGCCGAGAAAAGAGAGGACAATCAAGGCCCGGTTATCAGGACCCACGATATGCCTGAGTAGATGAGGAATAATGAGACCTATAAAACCGATGATCCCGGAAACTGATACGCAAAGCCCGGTCATCAGGGAGCAGGTAATGAGCAAGATCCAGCGCAGACGCACGGTATTGATACCCAGGGTGGCCGCAGCCCGTTCCCCGGTTGCCATGATGTTAAGATCACGGCTGTAGAACAGGCAAACTGTGACTCCCAACAGTGCTGCCGGGCCAAGAAGGAGGAGATCCCGAGCCGCAATCCCGGACAGGGAACCCATCAGCCAGAAGATGATAATCCCCACCTGCTCATCGGCGAGAAATTTGAGGAATCCAATGGCCGCAGAGAGGATCGCAGCCACAATCACCCCGGACAGGATCAGGCTGGTGGAGGATAAACTACGGTCACCGGCAGCCAGAGCCAAAACCAGCATCAGGGTGGCAATGGAACCGGCAAAGGCAAAAAGCGGTACAGAAAGCGAAGAGGGCAGGATAATACCAAATACCTGCAAAACAATCACCAGGGAGGCACCAAAGGCGGCACCGGAAGAGATGCCCAGGGTGTAGGGGTCTGCGAGGGGATTAAGGAGAATGGCTTGAAAAACCGTTCCGCAGACCGCCAGTAAACCGCCCACCAGAACAGCACCCAGGATGCGCGGCAAGCGCACATCCAGCACCACTGCCCTGATAACCGGGTCGATTTGCCGAGCAGATTCGCTGCCGAAAACCTGCTGGACAATAACCTCAACAACGTCTGCTGCCGGTATCCGCATATAGCCCATGGTTGCTGATACCAGGATAGATACCAGCAACAGGGCCAGCAGAACAAATCCATTGACTGCGGAACGGGTTTGGGTAGCCATTCAGGGCAAAGGGATCATTTCAGGACAATACCTGCGCCAGTAGCTGCATCACCAGCATGGTTGACATAGATCTCAGCGAATTTTTTGTTCTTGCCCAACCCCTCGGTTACCGGAAGTACCTCATACCCCTCTGCGCTGAGCAGGGTCTTCCAGGAGTCCTCTTCATCACTTGCCATGTCGTTAAGGGCGTGATCACCTGCCACCACCATGCAGGGTTTGAGGACAATCTTCTTTACGCCATGCAGTTTCAGGGTATCCTTCACCTCATCCAGGCCGGGAAATCCCTCTACGTTGCCGATGACGGTGACCACATCGGGATAGAGTTCACCCATCCGGTCAGCCAGTTCCAGGTAGGAACCACCAGAGGGAAAATGCTCGTTACCGTGTCCCATATAAACCAGGGCCGCACCCTCTTTTTTGGCAAGGGCGGCATCAGCAGCCAAAGCCTCTGCCGCAACCGTGATATCTTCCATGTAATGGTGGTCAATGCCATAAGTACCCAGAGCCGGTCTGCCCAGCACCACCTTGTGAAAGGGCTTGTATTTTGCCTTTTTAACAGTACCCATCCGCATCAGACCGTCAACATAAGTGCCAAGGTCAAGATACTCCCCGCCCATGGCAATATGGGTAGGCTGGAGAACAATGGTGTCATAGCCCTGATCCTGGAGATCGGCAATGGTGGCAAGCACGGTTTTTACCCGGAGTACATCCTCGGGTATCTCTGGATGAGCCTTAAGATACTCAGGATCATCGGCCCGTTTATGCCATTTACGGCGGATGATATTTGAGGTAAAGGCGATGCGCACCGGAGTTTCCGGGTATTTTTCCTCCATCAACACCCGGATGGTGAGCAGCCCTTCCAGGGCAGGCTCCACTGTGGTGCCGAACATGGCAAGGACAATTGCGTTTTTATGCTCCACTTTCCATGCTCCACTTGCATTGCTCACTGTCGCACTGCACAACAGTGCCAGGGCAACCACCAACATGATTTTCAACTGCATAACTTCCTCCTTTCCGATCCGGTATCCTTCATGCTCAGAAAAAAAAACCCGGATCAATTAAAAAAATAATTGATCCGGGATATCCCTTTCTTCTCCCGGAGGATCCATGTTCTTCCCCGGCCAGGGGACTGGAACTTTTTCAGGCAGGTCTTCTGACTCCCGGCTCCTCCTCCTCCCGCGCCTTCCCATCAATGTGTCAGAATCAACAACATCAGACAGTGGCAGTGCGGGATTCGTCCCCGGTTACAGCGGCGGGCCCGTCCCGGAATTACACCGGGTTCCCTTTTCATCCGTACGTTTCCGAACAGACACCTGAAAACAGAATCAAATCTACTCAACGCACTGAGAGAAGTCAAGTATTGCTTATTTCAGTCCATAGAGGCAGTAATCGGGGTTGATAGCCGGTAATGAATGGTATATATAACAGGTATGATAAAGACAACCTATCTGATCCTGATTGTTTGCCTGCTTACAATCCTGCCGTTTTCGGCTCAGGCCGACCTGCCTGTCCCCTTTGCCGAAACCGGCTACGCAGCAGTTGCCTTTGATGCCGAGCGACTGGCTGCAGAGCTGTCAACCGCAACCGGCATGGCCATCAACCCGCTCTTCTGCATCTCGGCTCTGGGTGCTTACGGCTATTACTCCACTGCTGAGCAGCTTCGTGCAGGGGTGCCATGGCATCTGTCGCCAAAATTCTGGCTGCCCCTGGCCATTGTCATGTTCTTAATTTTTCTCAAAGACTCCTCCAAGGTAGCCCTGCCCAAGATCCTGCTGGTACCGCTGGATGCACTGGAACTGTTGATTGAAAAGAATACCAGCGCCCTCATTGCCCTGCCAGTGCTGTTGTCCGGGGTTGCCAGCGGACAATTTGTCCAGATGGAGCAGGTTTCCGCTTCCCTGTATGAGTCCCTGTTTCCGGTTGCCATAGCTGCGGAAGGTCTTGCCACAGCTGCAAACAGTCTGCCCGTTCCTTCGGAGCTGACTGCGGCGACAGTCCTAACCTCAATGATGGTTATCACCGTCTTTATAGTGGTCTGGCTGCTCTCCCAGGCATTTAACTTTCTCATTCTGCTCTGCCCCTTTTCCTGGCTGGATATGCTGCTGGCAGCGGGAAAAAACTCGCTCCTGATGCTGATAATCGGTTTGACAGCGGTCAACACCTGGCTGGGGTTTATCCTCTCGGCCATTATTATTCTCCTCTCCCTCTTCTTCCTCAGCAAGACGATTCGCCTGGTGCTGTTTGGAACCATCATGTCCTGGGATACGGTTCTCTACCGGCTGTTCGATTGTCCAGGAAAGGTGCCAAATCCGGAAAAGGGGATTCAGAGTTTTGCAGGCAGCTACCTGAATAACATCCCGCTCCTGTCCCGTGGAACCGTGTTTAACAAAAATAATATCCTCCATTTTCGCTCTCGGCCTGGACTGCTCTCTGCAACACAGACCGTTACCACTGGAATCAAGGCATCTGAAAGCCAACTGGTCAACGGTATCCTGACCCCGGTCATCCATCGTGTCAAAATCTCTGAACAGGAAGGAGAGGAGCGAGTCACCCGATATCCGGTTTTCCGAGTCAGAGCCTGCTACCGGCAGCATCTGGCCGAGACTGCGCAGGTTCTGGGGATGGAGATCAACGACGAAGTGTCTCTGGCATCAAAATTTAAAGAGGGGCTGCGCTGGTTTCAATCCCTGTTCCAACCTGCAAGCGGAATTGAAACACGACCTGTTG
>DAOVTM010000204.1 GCA_030633145.1 Desulfobulbaceae bacterium | reverse complement strand
TATACTATAAATGACGGGTTGAGCAACCCGATAACGAATGTCGATTGAAATTGAGGGGAATGTGCGAGGAAAGATCACCTGAATTGATCAAAATACTTGATCAACTGGTGTCATGATTTGTGCAACGAGAATTTAAACGTGGTGCCAAAGGTCGTGCAACGTAACACATACAGGGCGAGACAGGCAGGTTTACCATCAAACCCGGTTATGAACAGCATCCGGTGAACAACGTCTCCTGGTACGGAGCCGTGGCCTATACCGACTGGCTGAGCCAAGAGACCGGCAAAAACTACCGTTTGCCCACCGAGGCCGAGTGGGAATATGCCGCCCGTGCCGGTAGCGATACCAAGTGGAGCTTTGGCAATAACGAGAAAGAGCTTGACCGTTACGCTTGGTATAGTAAGAATTCAGATGGTAAGGTTCATCCGGTGGGTAAAAAGGAAGCCAACCCCTGGGGGCTGTATGATGTGCATGGAAATCTTTGGGAATGGGTGAGCGACTGGTACGACGAAGAATACTATACCAAAAGCTCGAAGAGTAATCCCCAAGGGGCAGAAAAAGGCTCCTTCCGGGTCTTCCGTGGCGGTAGCTGGAGCAACTCCCCGGAGAACGTCCGCTCCGCGTACCGTTTCAGGGACGACCCGGCCGGCCGCTTCAGCCTTGTCGGCTTTCGCCTTGCGAGGACAATGTAGCCCTTTGCTCTTTTACCCTTTTACACTTTGCCGCCTCTCAAAGAGGTCGGGGGTTTGAATGAATCGTAACTGGCATGGAAAAAACTGACATGGATGTTCGCATTTTCACCCTGCGCTTCGACCAGACAATCGAGCGTTTTGACGACAGTCAATTTCGGGATTTTATTAAGGACAAGGAAGTGGTCTCGTTGAGCGATCATTTCTTCCTCCGTGACAATGTACCCTACCTGACCCTTGTGGTCGGATTTCATCTGCCCGCTTTTGAAGACGGCACGAAACCATCCCAAAAAGGAGTAAACAAACGTGACGAATCCTGGCGTGAATTGTTGAAAGAAAATGATATTCCCCTGTTCAACACCATGCGTGGCTGGCGCAATGAAGCTGCAAAACAGGAGGGCATTCCTCCGTATGTTATCTGCACTAATCGGGAATTGGCTGCGATTGTGGTAGCCAGACCGCAAAGCCTGAACGGGCTTGGTGAGATCAAGGGTGTGGGCGAGGGCAAGTTGAAAAAATATGGCACAGCCATGCTGGCTCTGCTTGCCAGAGGCAGTGCAGGAAAGGAAAAAGGGGCAGACAATGCAAAGAAACCAGAGAAACAGGACTGAAGAACCGGTCATCTTCACCCGCTGGCTGGACTTCCTTGCCTGGCTGCTGCCGACTACGGAAAAATTTCCCAAGCGGGTGCGTTTTACCTTTGCCAACCGTATCAACAATCTTGGTTTAGACATTGTTGAGGATCTGGTGGAGGCTCGTTACAGCCCCAATAAACTGCCAATACTCCAGCGTATCAACCTGCGTCTGGAAAACTGCGGATTCTCCTCCGTCTCTGCCACCAGGCGCATTATCTTCCCCATAAAGGCTATGAACACGCTGCCCGTGAGTTGAACGAGGTGGGGAGTATGCTCGGCGGCTGGATTAAACAGCAGCAAAATCGCAGATGAAGCGGCAGGGTAATCTGTTGCCGGATATTGTTCGTTTTGACAATCTGCTGCTTGCCTTTCGCAAGGCGGCTAAGGGAAAGCGTCACCAGCCGGCAGTCGCTAACTTTGAGTACTATCTCGAACAGGCAGTCTTTTATTATCAGGAGCAGCTCCTGTCAGGTCGCTATACACCCGGCGACTACTACACCTTTGAGGTGCGTGATCCCAAGCCGCGCCGGATCTGCGCCGCTCCCTTTCGGGATCGGGTGGTATTTCATGCCATCTGTAATATTCTTGAACCGGTCTTTGAACGCCGCTTGATTTACGATACCTGGGTCTGTCGTCGAGGCAAGGGAAACCATGCGGCAGTCAAGAGGGCGCAACACTTTGCCCGTCGCTATGGCTATTTTCTTCAGGGGGACGTTCGCAAGTATTTTGATAGTATTGATCATGCGGCAATGAAAGCCCTGTTACGACGGATCATCAAGGACAAACCAGTACTGAAGTTGCTGGACAGGATTATCGATCACGCCCCTCCCGGTCTGCCGCCGGGTAAAGGACTGCCCATCGGCAACCTGACCAGTCAGCATTTTGCCAATTTGTATTTGGGTGAACTGGATCATTTTGTCAAGGAACGTTTGCGGATTAAGGGCTATCTGCGTTACATGGATGATATGCTGTTGTTTGCCGACGACAAGCCGAGCCTGCATCGTGCGCTTGCGGAGCTCAAAGATTTTCTTGACAGCCGCTTGCGACTTCGCCTTAAGGAGGAGAATATCCAGCCAACCCCGGTGATCGCAGGAATTCCCTTTCTTGGTTTTCGTGTTTTTCCGGCAATGATTCGCCTTGATCAGCGAACCCTTCGCCGTTTTCGTCATCGTTTCCGCTGTTGTGAGCAGGAGTACCTGCAAGGCGGGTTTGATATTGATCAGCTCAATACCTCTGTCACTGCAATGTTCGCTCATATTAGGCATGGCAATACTTTTCGCTTGCGGCAGGGGCTGGTTCAGGATAGTCTGCTTTCAGGCTGACAGGTAAAAGGCTCCAACCGGGTCATCCGTGGCGGTAGCTGGAACAACTCCCCGGAGAACGTCCGCTCCGCGAACCGTAACAGGAACGACCCGGCCAACCGCAACAACAATGTCGGCTTTCGCCTTGCGAGTACAATACATCGCCTGATGCGCATTGTTCATGGATTATGCGCCCGTGCACAAGGATTGTCCAGCCCTGTCGTGCCTGTGCCGATATTTTCGGCCAAAGATCCCCTGTTCCCGGCAGTTGGTAGCCTATGGCGAAGACCGCCGGGAATATTTTCTGCCAAAATGGGCATCCTTCATTGCCCGGTTTTTTTTCTTGTTCCCAAGCTCTGCTTGGGAACAAGGGGAACCATGAATCCGCCCGCAGGGCGATAAGTTCATAGCATAGGAATTTTCATTTTTCACCCTCGTTCCCATGCTCCTGCGTGGGACCCAGTGGCAAAACCCGCCCGAAGGGCGATACGTTCATCCTGCAGGTTCCGCCTTTGGGCCGGCAAAACAGGAGTATCGCAACTGTATAATTAGGGTTCAGGTATCCTCGGGATGTCTGAACCTTGTTTTATGAGTGTATCTGATCAGAACTGCGAAGCCCGAGCATGAAAATTGAACCTGAAACGACCACGAGCAACCACAAAGACCAGCGGTGAAGCACGAGTTTTTCACACTACATAATGGTGTGATTTTACAGGAAATACTAAAGGTGTGATGGATTATTCGTCGTATTAGCCTTTTTCTTCCATGGTTTGCCTCACAAAATCAGGCTAATTTTGCCTATTTTGGCACTAAAATTATGCAAATTAGGGGGTTTTTCGTCTTGAAACTATTACCCAATTACATATTAGCAAAATGGCAGTTTTTTGTAAAGCGGCTTAATGCGACAAATTAATACCAAAATCGTATCCTTTTTATATTTTATGGTTACATTGGTTAACCCACTGGTTCCCATGCTCCAGCGTGGGAACCAGTGTGCCAACCGGATGTAGCCATAAATTATAAAGAGGATACGAATTATGTCTAATCTAACGAAAAGAACTACGATTTACTTTAACCCCTCAATTCATCATATTATTAAAGTCAAAGCGTTAGAATCATCTCGTTCTATATCAGACCTTGTGAATGAAGCCATAATTCATGAGTTTGCTGAAGATGCAGAGGACTTAGAAGCCTTTGAACAAAGGGCATCTGAGTCATCAATTTTTTTTGAAGACTTAGTGAAAGGGCTAAAGGCTGATGGCAAAATATAAAATTCAGGTAAAAAGGTCAGCAGAAAAAGAAATAGGCAAAATAGCGAAAAATGACCTGCTCAAAATACTCGATAAAATTGAACGTCTTTCAGTATCCTTGTTAAACTTTATGGTAGCCTCGTTCCCACGCTCCAGGTAAGCGAGCGTAGGAACCAGTGGGTTAACCAATGTAACCATAAAATATAAAGAGGATACATAAAACTCTTATGCTATTCCTTGTAAAAGTAGGTCACCGTAAAAATATTTATCGCTGACAAGGTTCAAAACAGCTCACATCCTCTGCAGGAGAAGAGACTCCAGCCCTGTCTGTTAGGTGCGCAGTCTGCCCGCAAGCCGTTCCAGTTTCTTCACCTCCTGCGGGGCAGCCTGATCCCGGATATGGGAACAGTTGTAGTTGAGGCAGAACATTGGTTTGACTGGCAGGATACACCCACTGTCCTGCAGGAAGCGGGTGGAGTGTTCTACGTACAGGCTCTTCCATTACGTTTATTTTTTCCTCAACCGATCCGGAGAAATATCGGTTCAGGTTGTGGGGGACTGTTGTATTCATACTCTGGAAAATACCATGGATTTATTATTTTATCCCCTTCTTTGTATTCTATTCGGGGTGCTTTGGATTGCTGTTGAGGGTACCCTGGGCGGGAGACGTATCCACGACCTCGACCTGGTCGTTCAGGAGCCTCTTTCTGCCCAGCCCCTGGTCTCGATTATTATTCCGGCTCTGAACGAGGAGGAACATATTGAAACGGCTCTGCAATCTGTACTGGCCCTGGACTATGCCAACCTGGAGATCATTGTCCTCAATGATCGTTCCACGGACGCAACCCCGGCCATCCTGGAGCGTATGCAGGAGGGGCATCCGCAGATGCGGGTTATTCATATCCATGAACTTCCCCAAGGCTGGCTGGGCAAGACCCATGCCCTGCATTGGGGAGCGGAACAGGCCAAGGGGGAGTTCCTTCTCTTCACTGATGCGGACGTGCGCCTGGCTCCGGACACTGTTGGCCGAGCCGTCTCCCGCATGGAGCAAACAGGTCTCGATCATCTCAGCCTGATCTTTCGCCCTGTCCTGCCCAGTGGACTGCTGGCGATGCTGGTGGTGGACAGCCTGAGCGGCTTATTCAGCTTTCTCAAACCGTGGAAGGCGGTGCAGCCGGATTCGCGTTATTTTTTCGGTATTGGTGCCTTTAATCTGGTGCGTACTGCCTCCTATCACCGGAGCGGCGGCCACCAGGCCATCCGTCTCTGTCCGGTGGATGATATCCTCCTGGGCAGGATTATCAAGGAGAGCGGTGGACACCAGGAATGTCTTAACGGACGGAATTTTGTCTCTGTTCCCTGGTATCCCTCGGTAAGGGCCATGGTCTCCGGGCTGCAAAAAAATCTCTTTGCTGCCATAGATTACCGTTTTGAGCGGCTGGTGCTGGCCACTATTCTGATTATCTGCTGTACCATCCTGCCGTTCTGGGGGCTGTTGTTTGCCACAGGAGTGAATCGGCTGCTCTGCGCCGCTATCTTGGTTGTGACAGCCTGGTCACAGTTGCTGGCGGCTCGAACCATGGCTGTACCGCTTTCCTGTCTCTTCTGGTTCCTGCTCACGCCCTATCTCAAGCTGTACCTGATGTGGTATGCTGTCCTGCGCACCCTGATCCGGGGCGGGATTGAGTGGCGGGGTACCTTTTATGCTCTGGCTGAGTTGCGGGAGCATAAGGTTCCGCTCTGGCCGTATCAGAAGTCAGAAACCGGAAACCAGAAGCCGAAAGCGGGAAATTAGGGGAGAGATAGTTCTTCCCTCGTTCCCACACTCTTTCAGGGTATGTTCTCAGGGGTGAATTGTTCCCAGGCCGCAAGCCCACCTTCCATGCCGAGTTGCCCGGCAAGGCCTTCCAATGCCTCCAGTGCCTGGGCCAGGTTGATCTTTTTGGCGATTCCATAGGCCGTACCCCATAACTGCATTGCCTCTGCCTGCTCTTCATTTTGCCAATGGATATGGCCAATATTAATCAAGGTAGCACATACACCAGCTATGTCACCGATTTCCTGTTGTATGGCCAATGACTTTTTCAAGTAGTCAAGTGCGGTCTCATAGTCGCCACGAGCCTTGAAAATTTGTGAGATATTGTTGAGTGTGGTCCCTTCCCCTGATTTGTCACCGATTTCCTGTCTTATGGTCAGTGATTTTTTCAAGTACGCAAGTGCGGTGTAATAGTCGCCACGGGCATGATAGATTTGTGAGATATTGTTCAGGGTGGATCCTTCCCCTGTTTTGTCACCGATTTCCTGTTGAGTGGCCAGTGATTTTTTCAAGTAGTCAAGTGCGGTCTCATAGTCACCACAGGCAGCATAGATTAGGGAGATATTGTTGAGTGTGGTCCCTTCCCCTGATTTGTCACCGATTTCCTGTCTTATGGTCAGTGATTTTTTCAAGTACTCAAGTGCGGTATCATAGTCGCCACGGGAATGATGGATTTGTGAGATGTTATTGAGTGTTACCCCCTCCAGTTCCCTGTTATCAATTTTCCTGCTTATCGTTAATGCCCGATCCAGTGTTATTAAAGCGGATGCCAGTTGTCCATCAAGTTGTTCACTGCGACCAATCTGTAAGAGTAAATCAACTTGTTGTTCCAGTTGCTCGGTGTCTGCCAACCGATCCTGTAAAAGAGCGATATGTAAACTGTATAAGCCGTGAGATGAAAAATCAAGTTTCAGCTTTTCAAAGAGGTGGGCGATCTTTTCAAGATCGCCTGACCGTTGTTGCTGCCAGTATGTAATTACTTTTCCCATCTGCTCAGTAAGATCAACCGCTATACTGGTATCAGCCCATTGACTGGCCTGATCATGCATCCAGACCATAAGTCCATTGGGATGCTTCTTCCCCAACTCTGCTGTTTCTTTCAGTAGCACCTTGGCTTCTTGTGTGTTGCCAAGTTTAAGCCGCCTGACAGCCAGTTCAATTTTTGTCTGCTGCTTTTCACTCACCCTGCCTGATGCCTCACTGAGATACCCCATTATATCCAGAATATTTTCACGTCCGACATCTGGCAGACGATCCAGTTCTTTAAGCAGTTGCTGCCTTTTCATCTCCCTTGCGTGGACATCTGCATACCAGAGAGCAAAGAATTCAACCAGGTAGGGCAAGTGTTTACGTTTTGCCCGTGATTCATTCATGGCCAGCCAGATATCAAAAAATCCTTCTTTGATTCGATACAGCCTGGAGCGTTTATCTTTTTGATTGGGACTGACACTGAGATATCCAGCTTCAGTCATTCGTTTAAGCAGAACCGATACCTGATGGCG
>DAOVTM010000443.1 GCA_030633145.1 Desulfobulbaceae bacterium | reverse complement strand
TTCCCTGTACCTGATTCACGGGCATAATTACGGCCTTGGCGAAATTCGCCGTACTGTTCAAGGTAGGTACACCAGAGATGTCTGGCATCCTGTCGGAAATGTTCCGGTGCAAAAAAACCAAATCTGCAATTACCCAGCACATGCCAGTTTGCCGCACCCATGTCTGGTGCGCTATCAGGCGTTACAGAATCAATGAATTCCTTGATTGCCGCTCCATCAGGGTATGCTTCCATGACTTCATGGCATCACAGAGAGCCACATCCACGGGTAGTGCGCGCTCCCAGCCCGGCAGCCTGGAACCAGGCATACTGTTCCGGTGTGCATTGATGTACAGTTACCGCCCCTGTCAGGCCGCCCAGAGGAATTTTTTTGCCCTGAGTGGAGGAATAGCGCCAGAGATCCTGCCAGTGCAGGGAATCCCGGATGCCACTGACGCAGTGGAAACGGCCCGGACAACGGTGCTGGTACCGGTTTGACGGTCTCTATTTTCACAATCTCAAACTGACTCTGTCTGCTCGTCAGCCCCTTCTGACCCGCTCCCTGCAAGACCGAAATGATAGCCTGGATATGTTGACAACAGTCTCCAAAAAGGGTTACCTCAAGTCGTTCTCCTTTAACCGATTCAGCGGGACTGCTCTGCAAAATATATCCCTTTGGGGCGGCAGCTTTGCCGGGATAATGAATATGAAAAACAGTGCGGCTGATGCGTAGTCCGCCAAAAAAATCCTGGGGAAAGACTTCTTTTTGCTGATTCATACCGTGGGACGCAGGAGATTGAGTTGTTCCAGCATACTTTCCAGAGTATAGACTTTTACTGTTGTTGAGCTGGCTGTTTGTGTTTGCCGAATCATGTTGTTTCCTCCCTGAAGAAGTAAATAGTCATCATGTCTTTGAGCAGCTGCTCAAGAGTCTCTATTGCCCGGTAGCTTTCCAAGGCGCAGACAAAGCCGCCGACAAAGCTCTTTTCGGGTCGATCAAGATAGGAAAAGCTGCCTGATTCATCAATGAAGATGGTATAGTTGTTCATTGTTCTCCCGGGGTGATTTTTATTGCCTTACATACGCATAGTCATACTCTCTCCAGTTTATGTGACAGAAAAACAGATAATAATTGGGTATCCTTCAACTTCCCCACACACCAACTTCATATCCCTTGTAATCACGAACCTCATGCCAGACCTTATCCTCCCAGGAAATATCAGGATCACGATTAAAGATCACCAGATGCAGTTCATCGGCGTTCAACGTATCTCCATATTCAACGGTCTGCTCCAGTCCTTTTTCAATGGCTTTTTCCAGATTGCCGTATAAGATCTTGAGTTCAATGGCAACACGCTGCACCTTGCCGTAATACCCCTGTTCTGGATTCACCGGCCACTCAATGGCAAGATCGGTACGTTTTCTCCCCAGGCCGTATTCCCGGTTCAACCTGCCGCCGCCGTTGATGACCCGTTGTAAGAATGCCTGCATCAAGAGCTGCGGGCCAGCCTCTTTATACTCAAAACGCTCTATCCAGGATTCGGAATTTTCCCGGAAGAACTGTTGAAAGGCAATGAGGAGTTTTTCCATATTCAGAAAGTTGTCCTCCGTGACATACCAGCGTTCATCCATGGCGATCAATGACTGGGACACCCAGGTCAGCTCCCTGGGGATAATTTCACCATAAATCCTGTTGGCGATACGTAACTGCGGTCGTGCAATGACCAGTCCCAGGTCTTCCACATACTGCATATCATCGGGCGACATCTCTTTAATGGTGCCATCACCATCCGCAAGCAGGGTACTGATGACCCGGTGAACCCTCGGTTCTCTGAGCTTATCCGTCAACTGGTCAAGATGGGTAGCACGAGACTGGATTAATCGCTCACGGGCTGCCCAGTACTGGTTCAGGGTTATTGGTTTTTCCCTGTCCCTGGCAGATCTATCCTCCCAGGTCATCTCATACGCCAGGGCATTGACCAGCCACGGCTGTCCATAAGAATCCTGCCAGATCTCTGCAAAGATACCCGGTGCAAACTGCTGGCCTGTGGCTTCCGTATGCTGTAAAAGTAAGGTCTTGACCTCTGCAAAGGTAAAAACATCGAGTCGTAATGATTTCGCCTTGATATTAAAGGCGGAACCACCGGTAATAACATCTCCGTCTGAACGATGAATCCGGTAATCCTTAATATCACGCAGACCGCATAAGACAATGCTATTAGGGAAAAAATCAGGCCGCTGATTATAGCCGGCACGGATCTGACGAAGCAGGGATATCAGCGTATCACCCACCAGGGCATCGGTTTCATCCAGAAAGAGAACTGTGGGACGATCACTGACTCGCGTCCACTCGGTTAAGAGTGCGTTGAGCCGATCCTCACCTGGTATCTCCCGTCCCCTGGTTCGCAGCCAGTCAACAAGACGATCTTCCTGTAAATAGATTTCAGCAGCCCGGGAAACAGCACTGCAAACCGTCTCAATCCCGGAATCAATATTATTCCTTGAAGCCTGGGCTCCCTCAATATTGGCATACAGCACATGATATTTTTTTCCACTGTTCAACTCCTTCATCATTTCCAGCAAACCACTTGTCTTGCCGGTTTGCCGGGGAGCGTGCAAAAGAAAATATTTCTGGCTGGCAATCAGATGTTGTATCTCCTCCCAGTCCACCCGTTGCGCGAAAGGAATCATATAATGCAGATCATCCCGTACCGGTCCTGCTGTATTAAAAAATTTTTCCATAGTGTTAGTTCCTCAATTAAACCTTCATAGCGCATTGCAAGGCCTGAATCTGATCCTCCTCACCAAGGACAATCAAAATATCCCCGGACAGCAGTACATTATCCGGTTTGGGATTAAAGTGCATATCCTCCCCTGCCCGCTTGATGCCGATCACGATAATATCATATTGCTTGCGCAGGTTGGAATCCATCAAGGTCTGTCCCTGCAAGCGGGCCTTGTCCGTAACCAGGATCTCATCGAGTCGCAGGGTCATATCCTGGGTGTACATGGTCAGATCAATAAAATCAGTCACATTGGGGCGGATTATTGCCTGGGCCATCCGTCTGCCGCCAATAAAATAGGGAGAGATGACCTTATCAGCTCCGGCTCGTTTCAGCTTGATTTCGGTACCGGTTGCCCCGCTGGAACGGGCCAGCACCTGGATATCAGGATTCAAGCCCTTGGCCGTGAGCGTAACAAAGACATTATCCGCCTACGAAGCGACCACCGCAATCACCCCCTCGGCCCGCCTGATCCCGGCCTGGAGGA
>DAOVTM010000245.1 GCA_030633145.1 Desulfobulbaceae bacterium | reverse complement strand
GGATGGTTACATAAACGGTGGCTCGTTCTGTGGAAAAGAGGTTACCCAGGTTGGGATTACGTTCTGCCAGAAGCCCTGCTGCCATTCCCTCGGCAAAAGCATCAAGGGGATGGTCGGAAAAAAAACTGTCGGATTGCGATGATTGTGTGATGATGTGAGTCCCTCTATTCACCCCCCAGACTCTGCTCAGCCCATTGCCGAATCCGGGCATCATGATCCTGAGACGCAGCCTTTTTATACCAGACAGCGGCTTCAGCAGGACTTGGCTTGTCAACAACTCCCAGACGATACACCTCGCCCATCATCATCTGCCAGTATGGTTGATCGCTCTCAGCCATTTTTTTGATTTCCGGGAGCAAGAGGCGCATGGTATCGCTGTCGTGTATCTCAATGGCGTGGCGTGTCATTGCGGCGGCAGCTCTGCTGACCTGCGCATGTAGCTGGCTGTCTGCACTGTCATCGTTCATTATCAAAAAATAGCCGCGCAAGGCTGCTGCCTGATCCATGGCTACTCCCTTACCCTGTTGACGCAGGCCGGATAACAGTGCTATTGCCTGGGGATCGCCCTTTTCTTCCTGTTCTGCAAGGAGCGTGAGAAAACTGTCCCATTGTGTTGGCTTTTCCCCCTTACCTGTCTGGTAAAATGAGCTTTGTTGTATCTCCTGGTAAAGTGTCCAAAACGACACCGGTTCGACGTTCGCTACAGGCTTGTTGGCAATGGGTGGCTGCTCCGGAATCGGTGGCAACGGTACAGGAGCTTTCAGGTACTGGAATAGTGAATATCCCGTTGCCACCAACAGGGCAATGACCAAGGCAAGCCCTGTCGCTTTATGTCTGGAAAACCAGCTCTGTCGATTATGCCTATTTTTCCTGCGATGTCCAGAGCCTCGCAAATTGTCATTAGATTCAGTTATGGGAACATCGTCTAACCAGTCCTTCCACTCAGTCCAGTCAGATGGCGGCTCTTTGCTTTTTATGGGAGTGTGTTTTGAAAACAGTTCATGGATTTCCTGTTTTAAGGTTTCCACTTCCGAGTCCGGGCCGTCAACCTGTACCTTGACGGGAGTAATTGTGGCAAACAGTCCATCTATTTCCCGTTTCAAGGTCTCCATTTCAGAATCAGAGCCGGAGGGTGGTGCTTGCACAGGAGTTTTCTGCGATACAAGCTTATTGATCTCCTGCTTCAGGACTTCAAGTTCCGGGTATGCTCCCGGAGTGGAGATGGACAGAGAGCTGACCTTGGAAAACAGTTCTTTTATCTCCCGCTTTACGTTTTTTGCCGCTGGGTCAGGATCGAATGTTGATCCTGATAGTACAGGAGTTCTTCCCCCTGGTTTCAGATTGACAACCGGAGTGGTTATAGGACTGACACTCTGTCGCTCACCTGCCACCCGCTCCTTGAGGGCTATAAAGGGAAAAGAGGTGTCCGCATCAGGGTTGATACGGTTCAGGAACGCATCAATAGTATCAATAAGATCCTGATGGGCAAGCCCAGGTTCCTGTTCCTTGAGTTTTTCGGGAATTCCGTTCTCGAATCCCTCCAGACGATCCATGATCGTGTCAAGGTCGGCGAGGCGAATCTGGGTGCCAATGGGTTTGATACCTCCGGCCTGTTCATCCAGGACATCAAACATCATCCTGGCCATCTTGCCGAGGCTGAAGAGATCGCAGGAATAATCGAGTTGCTGATACTGTTCCGGTTTACCGTATTGGGCATCTCTGCGCAGGGCTTCCCGGTGCATGGGGGAGTAATATTCTGCCAGGGCGTAATCAACAGGCACTATCTCTTGCAGGAGATAGGACGGATTGTTGACAATGGAATAACCGAAATCAATCAGGGTGGTGTTGTTGTACTCCAGACGGGTCTTGCCGTCTTCATCCACAGAACAGGGAAGGCTTATGTTGTTGGCCTTGATGTCACAGTGAACAAAACCATTTTTGTGGATGGATTGCAGGGCCAGCAGGCAGCCGCGCAGCAGTTTGAGGAATTCATCTGCGCTGGTAAATGGACAGTACTCTTCTTCTTTGTCATCCTGACTGAGGCGGAGAGGAATTTGAAACCAGTGATCCAGGGTGAGTCCCGCATCCCAGGTTTCCAGCTCCAGCAGAACTCCCTTCTGATAATCCTGCCATGATGCCGCCTTGACCACATGTTTGACCTTATTGGCGTTGAGCAGCATGAGTAGATCACGCTCGCGGCCTGCCCAATACTCATGGGCGTACATCTTGCCGGGAATATATTCCTTGTTGAAGATGATTTTTCCACTGGCAAAGAACAGCTTTTTGACGCAGACGTGGTCAACCTCACCTTTGCTGTAGCCAAAGACCTCTTCTTCCCGGATGATTTTGTCTGTTTTCAATGTATCAGCCTCCAGCCAAATCAGCACCCAGCTGCATCAGGCCGCCGCATACTGCAAATAATCTGCTCAATGGTGATAAACCTTCTGCCAGGGTAACAAATATGTTCTTTCTAGGCTGTCTATTCCCTGAGTCAATCAGCAGGATGGATATATCGTCATAACTGCCCGCATGTATGGCCCGTTCTGTCAGCCGTTGGCAGATGGCCTTCATGCTTCTTTCATTATCCAGCATATCGGAGATTATTTTGAGGATGGATTGATCGGAAACAAAGCGGTGTAATCCGTCACTGCATAAGAGAAAGAGGTCGTTTTTTTGAACTCTGATCTCCTGCACAGACACGCAGTTGTCAGCACCAAGTCCCAGCATTAATGCGGGATCATCGGGGTGTCCCTGGGCAGGAGGCGTGAGCGAAAGGTTGGAATAGGTATGATCCATGGTCAAGGCTGCCAGGTAGTATTTGCCCTTTAAGCCGCTCCGCATCCGGTAAATTCGGCAGTCACCGCAATGGGCAATCACCCCTCTGCCGCTTCCAAGCCATAACGCAGCCAGCATGGTTGCTCCCGGTTTGCTGCTCTGTTCTGCTATGGCGGCAGCCACTGAACTGTCCAGAGTCTGTAACTCTGTGGTCATGGCTGCCGCATCGGTAAGGGCTATTCGGACGGTGCAATCCAGTGCTGTCTGGCTTGCCACCTCACCGTACGCTCCTCCGCCCACCCCGTCTGCCACCCCGAAGAAAGAGGGGGGGTGTGCCAGGACAGCGTCTTGATTGACCCCTCCCCGGAGACCGGTTTGAGTCTGGCTGTGGAAACGGAATTCGCAGCTCGTCATAGTAGAAATATCAGGTTTTTTTATCTGCTTTTATTTGTTTTTATCTAAGGACAGAAACAGCCGGAAACCCTGGGTGAGATAGCTGTCATCTTCAGGAGCGTTTTCCTGCTCTTTGCGTTCCCACTGCCAGATATTATCACTCATATTATACTGTCCCAGGTTTATATTGGTATCAATGACAGCATACCCGAAAGACTCCGTGGTAACCTTGTCGGCCAGGGCCTGTTCTGTCCCGCTGGACAGGCGAAAATGTTTGTCTGTAAATCTCTTGTTCATCCATTGGGCGTACAGGTTTACCCCTTCCTGTTTTAAGGCAATCATGGGCTGCGATGGTTTCAAATTGGCGCGCAGGGAATAGTCATTGCCTTTTTTCTCCAACGGACAATGGCTGCTCTGCCAGTCAACTCCAGCCGGATTGTTGCCCAGTTCTTTATCCTCTAAAAAGGCAAGGTACTGGGCAATGGTTATCTCAGGACTGAGATAGAACGAATCCAGGCAGGTCTCAGTTGAGGTCTCATCCGTCTGTACGCAACCGCCTTGAACAAGGGCGAATTCCAGACCGATTTTTTTATCTGTCCAGGTTTCGGATAAGTTCGGTGTTGATGAAGGCGGTGTTGATGCATGCGGCGTTGATATGCTTTTGGCTCGGCATTTTTTCAGCTCCTTCCGCACAGCCAGGGTCTCATCCTGGCATTGTTTCAGGGTGCTTCCGGCCTTGTCGGTCTTGGTGATGACTCCTTGTACCTTGAGAAGTAGATTTTCCTGTTTGTTTCGGCACTCAGCCAACTCAACACTGGCTGCGTTAGCCTGTTCTTTCGCTTCCAGCGTGGATTGCTCTATCTTTTCCCGACATTTTCTCACTGCATTTCGCAACACCTTGTTCTTGTTTTTGTCCTGGTCAATAAGCTGTTTATTGGTACGGGTATTGGTGGCAAGGACTGCCTCAAGCTGTCCCTGCAATTTATTATTAACATCCTGGCAGTCAGCTATTTTTGCCTTGCAGTCGGCAGCCCGCTGTGTTGTACCCTGCCCGGCCTTGCGCATTGTTTCATTCTCATGCCGACACTCAGTCAGGGCAGTAGTGGCAGCGTCTATTTTATCTATAATTCCCTGCTCCATTTCCTGCCATTTTTGATTTTCATTTCTACACTCTTTATTTTCACTTCTACACTTGGCCAGGGCAGTGATGGAGCCTTCTATTTTGTCAGTTGCCTGCTGTCCCGTTGTCTGCCATTTTTCATTTTCACTTCTGCATTCAGCCAGGGCAGCGATGGAACCCTCTATCTTGTCAGTTGCCCGTTGTCCAGTCACCTGCCACTTTTCATTTTCACTTCTACACTCAGCCAGGGCAACCTTTGAGGTACTTGTCGTATCCACAGCTTCCTGCCGAGCCTGCTCCATTTGCTCTTCTAATTTTTTCCGCAACTCCTCTGCCTGATTGAGCACAGCCTTGTTTTTTCTAACCAGTTCCGTATTTTTCCGGGTTAGCTCCTGGTTTTCGCTCTTGAGCTGGTCATAGAGCTTTTTTTCTACCTTGGGGATAATCGGCCCAATGGGCAATTCAATGGATGGCGTTTGTGCCACAAGGGGCAGGGGCGAGAGGAGGAGTAACAGCCCCGTCAGAGCCGTGAGCAGCTTCCGCAGGACGTTGTTTTGTTTTTCCTGTTGTTTTTTGTCTGCCATATCGGGTGTGATTTCTGTATATTTTATTACCTGAGTACCGTATCATACGGTGCAATAATCTGTGCAAAAGTAAAGAGAACATCTGACTGACAATATCGTCGCCAATTTTGTAAGATCCGTAGGTCGGAGTCTCGTACCTACTTTAAATTACGGTCAGTATATTGCGGATCATATTTAAAGTGGAGTGTAATAAAATCAAAGAGTTGCAAATTATTATAAACCTATTTTTCGATCAACTATTTTTGGCGAAGGTATTGACTGATATATATTCTATTTTAATTTTATACATAATCACAGAAAATTACAACAGCATGGCCGGATAAATTGTGAGATTTTTTTTACTCTCGTGCTTTATGCCCTCTCTGCATTGCGTAATTTGCCAATTCAAGGTACACTGGAAACACCGTAAACACCCCCGGAAGAAACCCTTTACAAGACATTCCTGAACCTATCAAATAGTGAGAAAACCATGGAAAACGAAACAACAGCTCCAAAAGAAAAAGCAAAACCAAAAGCAATCTTCCTCCTCCTGCTGGCTCTCTTTCTCCTCCTTAACTCGGTCATGCTGTTCCGAGCCGGGATCAACACTATTTTTTTTACCGAGGATATTAGTGGAGACTATGCGCCGGTTCAGGCCATAGTGAGCGAACTGCGGGTTGAGACCGATAGCGAAGGTATAGAACCTGCCCGTATCCTCCCCGTTTTCACCTTCATGTATAACGATGAGGAACAAACCATGGAGGCACCCGGACTTGTCTTTAAACCCTCCAGGCCGTTGTTCCGGCAAGGGGAGAAATACGCCCTCTGGGTACATAAATATCGGGGTGAACTTATCATGCCGCCCAAAGGCAGCCTGCAGGATATGGGGCGTTCACAACTGATGGTAAGTGGTTTCTGTTTGCTGCTGGCAATAGGTGCCTGGATGCTGCGCAGGCGGCAGCGGGCTAAATCGTAACCTTACAACCTTACAGCTTTAAATCTCCCATGAATAAGCTCATAATACGGTTGGCCGGAGCCATAGAAGACTCTAATTTTTACGAGTGGAAAAAGGATCTTATTAGCCAGATTCACTCCGTAAGCACCGAGTTGGCGACCGATGAAGACTTTGCGGTTGCGGAAAACCATGTTAAATTTTTTAAGGAAGCAGAGAAAACGCTCAAAGAGGCAAAACAGTCCGCCATAGAGCAGGCCTCCGATATTGAACAGTTATTCGCATCCATTGATACAATTTCCGAAGAGTCGAGGCAGGTGCGCCTTTCCCTGCAGCGGCAGATCAAGGCACGGAAACTGGAGATAAAAG
>DAOVTM010000474.1 GCA_030633145.1 Desulfobulbaceae bacterium | reverse complement strand
TTCTGAGTACTGAACTGCTTAAACACCTTCTCAAACCTGGCTCGCAGCCGTACCTGCTCATGGTACAGGTTGGTGAGCAGTCCGCCAATCGCCACGCTGAGTTTTTTTGACTTGACCGTGCCTGGTTTGATTGCGGCCAGGTATTCTGTCAGCATCTCCTGCTGCACAGAGAGGTCATTGAACAGCCCCAGGTCATTCTGCAGCAGTTTGAGCTGTTTGATGAGCAGTTTCATATCCTCGGCATCATAGATCGATTTGAAGAATTCCAGACTGTAGCGCAGCTTCTTTCCCTGGATACGGAGCCTATGCAGATCCTCGTCCGGGGTGTCGGCATGGATTGCCTGCCCGTCTCGCAATACCCGCTCAAACCGTTTTCTGATGACTCTGTCTGCCAGGCTGGAAATAGCGGGCTGGTCGTTTTCTTCTCCATCCTCTTCTTGGCCCAGGAACTGCTCCCAGTCTGTGATAATGGATTTGCAGTGTTGGGATCTCAAAGCACGAACCAGTTTTTTCTGTTCACGTTTCCGCTGCCGGCTCAGGTCTTCAAAGAAAAAATGGAGTCCCTCCTGTAAATGTTGCGGTAGCCTGGCTTTATAATCCTCCTCCATCAGCTGATAGACATCCAGATCCCGCACTGGCCCGGTTATGTTGCCAAGATAACGAAAATCTTCTTTAAAGCGATCAGTCACCTCTGCTTCCAGCACCTTCTTGAGCTGGGAAAAACCAGAGCGGGTTCTGCGGACAGCCACCCGGAAATCATGGAGGAATTCACTGTCCAGGTCCTCAATAATACCCTGTTCATTACGCTGCATGGTGTTCAGCAGGGTGCGATAAATTATTTTGGCAGCAGTTGTACTCCCCATGTCCGGCCTGAGAGCCACGGAAAACCCTGAGCTGTAATCCATGGGCGAACGGAGTGAAGCAGCCAGCACAGTTTGCAGGGTATGAAGCATGGTATCAGGCTGGGATTCTCCAAAGACGGCCAGGTCACGGCTCAGTTTCAGGTACCATTTATGATAACCTCGAATCTCCCGCAACCGGATTGAAGCGATGGAAACTCTGTCTTCTTCCGAAGCAGGAATGGTAGGAATAAGCTCCGAGCAGAGGAGAATGGCAACGGTTTTTTCATCACGGTTGATAACCCGATACTCTTTCTCTGTGCGGGCAAAGGCGGCCTGGGGCAGCAAGGCACGCATGGAGAGCAGAGGGGACAGCTCTTCTTTCATGGCGGATTCAGGAAACTGCCACTGGAAACGAAATAGTTTTTTCCCCTTGCCGGTCGGCAGCGACAGGGCAATACGCTGCTCCGTAAAATCAGTCAGGTACAGGGTTCGATCCTGGATCCAACAGAGACGGTCATTGCTGTAAAGCCGCCAGTCAAAGGTGTCCAGAAAGGTGATCGATGTCTTTGTGACTCCCATCTCTTTGAGCGAATATTTATCCGACAGCCGGGCAATGACCTCCTCGCTTGAAGCGGTATCGGTCAGCTTACGGGAGAGTTGTGCAAGTTGCTGCATATTGATTCATCCCCTGGTCAATTTTTTGCCTTGTTTTTCCCGGTAAAATAACCGATCCATATCCCGCTGAGCAGCCAGGAATAGCAGTAGGTACCAATGATAATCGCTATGAATGCCTTGATAATATCCATGGAGGAGCCATCCAGGGAAAAGGCAGGTACATAGCCAAAGAGAAAGGGGCCAAGGTAGAGAAATTTTGCGAACTTAAATGCGGTAAAGGCGGTTCTCCACATATTGGCCTTGGCAATGGTGGCTCCGGCAAAGGCGGCAATACAGACCGGCGGCGTGATGTTGGAGTCCTGGGAAAGCCAGTAAACAATCATGTGCGCCGCAATGGGATTCACCCCCAGATGGGTCAGGGCCGGAACCGCAACCACGGCGGTGATCAGATAGGCTGCAGTGACCGGAACCCCCATTCCCAGCACCAGGGAGGCCAGGGCGATGAGGAGGATGGTCAGCCACAGTTTTCCGTCAGCCAGTTCAATGACGATATCGGCAAAGGTCAGCACCAGGCCGCTGAAGGTCAGCACCCCGATGATGATGCCGATTACCCCCACAGTAGCACCGATTTTCAGGCTGGACTCTGTGCCTTGTCGGGCAGCAGCGACAAAGCGTTTCATATTGTCTCTGGTATCGGCTCGGAAACGGATATAGATATAAATTGAGATCAGGATTGCCGGAATCACACTGTACTTTTCCGGAATCTCAAACAGGTTGCCAGCAAAGATAAAGGCGATCACCAGAGCCATGGTCAGATCCATGCGCAGCTCTTTGGAGACCCAGCTGATTAAGAGGCAGGAGACAATACCGATGATAGCGGAAAAACCAGGAGAATAGCCGGTGAGCATCAGGATGGTGAGCAGAACCAGTGGCAGGATATAGTACCACTCATCCTTCAGGATCTTCATGGGGCTATGCTCACTCTTTTCCCCCTTGATATTATGGATCTTGGCCTCAAAATGTACCATCATAAAGACGGAAAAGACATACATGATTGCCGGAAACATAGCTACCAGCATGATGCGGGAATAGGGAATCCCGG
>DAOVTM010000472.1 GCA_030633145.1 Desulfobulbaceae bacterium | reverse complement strand
GGATCACGGAAGCGGTTTTTATGAGGAAGTTTACATAAATAACTCATAGATTATTATAACAGACCTGCTTTTGTCCCGCAAGGTCAATGATCAAGGCTGAGCCAGGCGTAACCAGCAACATTTATGCGCTAGCTGGAGGGTGAGTGAAAAGCGGTTCCCGTTGCAGTTCCGGGTGCAGCTTGATGGTCGCTTTGAGTAGTCGCAGATAATACCTGGCTAGGCACAGGGGATGATCGGGGAAGAGCCTGTCATACTTTTCCTGATCTGACTGGTTATAGAGTGCCTCTTTATCAAAGGCGGATTCATAAGGATCTCGCTGCCAACCGTCAAAGACATTCTCCGATGAAACCGAATCGTCATGCAATCGCTGTCCCAGTACCAGGCTGTCCCGGATGCCGGTTGTCCCGTGTTCTGGACAGATATACTTGACCACATAGCTCATGCGGGCAAAGGGCAGGGTGATTGAGGCCACATAGGTCATACCCGTGGGTTGCTGAGGTGCCTTGATGATCGTCTCCAGGGCTGGAATACCAGCCAGCTGGATCGACTCAATATGGACGATCCCGGCATTGACCCCGGCCACCATGTCCCGGTACATCTGCCGGAGGATGTCGATGTTTTCGACTGTGGGTGGTGCAGATAGATCCGGAACCTTATCGTAATAAAAAAGACCCGCCTCATCCCCGGCATCATTTGTCCAGATCCGGTGCGCCATGTCAGGCTGGTTCTTTTCTTCAAAAAGATTCCAGCCACCACCATTGATACAGACATAATCAAACATTATTTTCGGCTGCTCAGGAAGCGATCTGGCAAAAAGAACAGAGTCCGACAGCAGGGCACTTGCCTTGAATTGTACCTGCATCATCTCTTTTTCGATTTCATGAAGCTCCCAGCTCTCTGATGCAAACAGGGTCGCAACCTCATTGCTCAGGAACCCGGATTCAGGCTCCAGTATCCGCAGCAGCCACTCTTCATCCATGGTTGAATCAATATTTTCATCATCGCATGATCTGCTGTTTACATAAAATTCGCTTTGCTTTCCGGCCAGTTCCAGCAGCCAGTGCCGGGTGTTCCCGTTACTGGTTATGGTCGGCTGGACATTGTATCGCACTACCAGCCACTGGACAAAAACCTCTTCAAAAGCGTCTGCTGTCACGGTTCGATTTTCTGGCAGCAGGGTCTGGGCAAAGTTAAGGCTGTTCGGTTTCATGTCTCTACTCCGGCAATCATTTTTCTTGATATTTTAATAGCATAGGGATTTTCATTTTTTACTAATGATACCCGTTACTCGTTTACTCGTTCCCATACGCTGCGTGGGAATGCGCATCGGCGCGCTGCGCCATAAAAGACGCAGCGCATGGGAACGAGAGTAATAAAATCCGTCCGTAGGACGATAATTTAACGCCGTTCAATGAAAGGTGTCTTCCTATTCTTCTTTTATCCTGATTCCTGCTTCATTTTAAAGTAAAAAATTGTACAATAAGCAGATTTTTGATTGTGCAGCAACACCATTTTTACAACCGGTAAGAGAACCGGAACTTATAGAAGCAATACATTGCAAATCAGGTTGGTCTATGGTATCTGCAATTACTTAATCTGTCGCATCCATTGTTGTTTATATGAACAGCGTATATGAACAGCGACCCGGATGCTTTAATTTTAACCTCTATTAACAGGACAACAGATGGAAACGATGAAGAAAATTACAACGGTACTCACCTGTGCTGTACTGGCGGCAGGAATTGCCACCGCCAATGCGGATCAGCTGGACAGTGTTATCAAAAATGGTGTACTCAACTGCGGTGTGGTGCTTGATTTTCCGCCCATGGGCTATTTTGACAAGGACAACAAGCCAGCCGGATTTGATGTTGATTACTGTAGCGACCTTGCTGCGGCCATGGGCGTTAAGTCCAATGTCCTCAATCTGACCTGGGGTGACCGCATTCCTTCGCTGGTTTCCGGCAAGACCGATGTGGTTATCGGCTCCACCTCTGATACCCTGGAGCGGGCCAAGTCTGTTGGTTTTACCTACCCCTACTTTGTTTTCAAGTTCCAGGTTATCTCCAAAAAGGACAGCAGCATCAAATTCTTTGACGACCTGAAGAATGTCAAGGTGGGTGCGGCACTGGGTACCACCTACGAGACCGAGTACTTGGCCTATGCTGAAAAAAAGGGCTGGGGCAAGGGGAATTATACCTCCTTCAAGTCGGAAAACGATGCCTATCTTGGACTCTTTCAGGGCAAGGTTGATGCCCTTATCTCCACCAACACCAATATTGCCACCAAGCTCCAGACCAAGGAATTCAAGGATTTTGTGGCAGGTCCCTTTGTGCCGAATTATGATGATGTTGTTGGGATCATTGCCAAGCGAAGCGAGCTGGCCTGGATCAATTACCTTAACCTCTTTCTGGTTCACCAGATCAGGGACGGCAAGATGAACGAACGTTACAACAAACATTTTGGCACTGACGCACCTGTTGACCTGATTCAGTCGCTCAGGGACAACAGGTAAATCGTTTTGGGGTAACTGTTCCTAACAGAGTTGAGAGCGTTATATGGACTATGTGTTTCACTGG
>DAOVTM010000355.1 GCA_030633145.1 Desulfobulbaceae bacterium | reverse complement strand
CAGGGTGACCCCGGTGATAATCAGCAGGCTCAGGCGCAGGCTATAATAACCGGCCAATGCCTCGTCCACATTGATTTCAGTGGTCATGCCCAGCTCCAGATGGTCAGCCCACATCCAGACTCCAAAAACAGGCACACCCCGATAGTCCCGATAGCCATTATCGTTCACAGCAAACAGCAGATCGCTGTGCCCATCCCCCACATCTTTCAATGCAGGATCATGGCTTATCTGAATGACGCTTTTGGCCATGCGGGTAAAAGGAAATTCGCTTGGAGAAATTTGGGGTTTGAACCCCTCCAGCAGGTTACCGCCTGGATCGCGAACCTCGATTTTTGCCTGATTTTTTAAAAACTCGATGTCGAGGAATTGATCTTTAAAACGGGTTTGGCTGACAAGCAGACCTTGCCGGTTGATGAGATAGCTCTCCCCGGACTGACCAAGGCGACCGGACTGCATGATTCTGGACAGTCGCCCTTCAAACAGCAGTCGTTGGGTCAGGACTGCCAGTATGGTTCCATCTGAATCCCGGATCGGCGCAGCAAAGAACAGGGTCAAAGGTTTCTCTCTCCCATTCCCGGCAGTATTTTCTTGACTGGTAACCACGACATCTGAACGAATGGGCGGCACAAACACCGCCTCACCCTGGAATGCCCTGGCCAGCAGATCCGGTTTTTGCTCGGCAATGAGATTTGTCGTACCCAGATTGACATCCCGCCTGGAGCCTATGCTGACGGCATCCGGGTTGATGATAAAAAAGCCGGTCTTGCCAAACTCCGGCTCATGCTTGACAAAGAATCTACGGGCTTGGGAGAGCGGCTGCGACAGCTTGAGTGTTTCCGCGTCAGTCGGAACCGCAAGCAGTTGTCTGGTAATGGCGACCAGTTCCGGATCACGTCCCAGTTGTGACAGATACGTCTGGTGTTCATGAATCCAGAAATCGACTCGTTCCTCAGTGCCATGAAGGACGACTGCCAGATCACTCCTGATATTATTTAAAACTGCCTTCTTGTTCTGCTCAAGTGTTCGCCAGATCAGCACGGCAACAAGCACTATCATCAGGCTGGCCACAAGCAGCACAATCAGCCGGAACCTGGTTGAACCGAAATGACGCGCCAGTTCTTCGTCTGAAAACAGACGTGGGAGTAGCAACGCTGCCAGGAGCAACAGAGAGAAAACCAGAATGACTGCGACTATCAACCAGGGAAAATTGAAATTCTTTTGTTCCGGTGTCGGCTCGGGCTTATCCAACATGACAGCACAACTGCTCCTGTCCGGTGCATCGACATCAACGGGCTGGGAGGATATCCATTTTTTACGCAGGGTTGTCCACTCCTGTTTGGAAATGGAAGCAAGTGCCTTGTCAAGAATTGTCACCAATTCCGGCCAATCCTTGCGAACGCCAAAGGTCTGGTGGGTAATATTCTGTTGCCACAACAGCGCAGCATGAACATCGGTCATTCCATGCTTTTTGATCTGATAATTGCCCAGACTCAATGCTCCAATAAAAAGGTCAGCCTGGTCTTCCCTGATCGCATTCAGGGCATCAAGATTAGTCTTTACCATGACAGGGGTGATGTTGGGATGGGCAGCAAGTATCGTACTATTGGTAGCATAACCATCAACCATTGCGATGCGCATTCCATCAACATCCCCACGGGATCGAATTCGCATATCCTTGGTTTTAGAAAAGATACAGGGTGAGAAAAATATATAGGGATCACTGAAGGCGAACCATTGCCTGCGCTCTTCACGCACAGCCATTGTTGCAACAACATCCACCTTATGCTTCTGAGCGGTGGCATAAAGCGATTTCCATTCGCCATCGGGATGAATTGCAAATGAAATTCCGGTTTTCTGCGAAATCAGGTTGACCACATCCACAGCATAGCCTTCAAATCTTCCTACGGAGGCATAGTCACTGAATGGCGGAAAATTGCCATTAAAACCGATGCTGATCTCCGGATGCTGTTCCAGCCAGGATTGCTCTTCAGAGGTCAAAGATACCTTGCTGGTTTCCATTGCTGCGAATTGCCAGCGATCCAGCATGGATTGCAGTTCTGTTTCAGGAATATTTTTCAATGCCCTGTTGATCAGGGTGACCAACTCTGGCCAGTCGGAGCGTACGCAGATGGAAAGACTGGTTTCAGGAAAGCCGACAGAAGTTGTCACCTGCAGATCGAACAGAGCATTGTTCTGGATCAGGTAGTTGATGGAGATTGAATAACCGATATAGGCATCTGCCTGCCCCTGGGAGACCATGTTCAAAGCCTCCATCGGGGTAGCGACTTCGCTAAAAGCCAGATTGGGATATGTGGTTCGCAGCATTGAAATAATTGCATAGCCCCGGGCAACCAACACCTTCTTGTCATACAGGGATTTCACCCCCTCTTTCGGCTGGAACCCCTTGTGGGTTGCGAGTCCCCACTGATCCTTAAACACAGAATCGGAAAACCGCAGATACTTTGCCCGCTCCGGCGTTGGCACACAGAGGGAGATGAGATCAACAGTGCGGTTTTCAGTCCCTTTTAGCACCTCTGACCAGGACAGGTCGGGCTGTAACTGCGGACGAATCCCAAGGGAGCGATTGACCCTGGCAAGGATCTCGGCAGCCAGGCCGCTGTGTTTTCCCTGTGAATCAACAAAATCATAAGGAGGCCAGGCTGAATCGACACCAAGGCGCAGGTCAGGGTGCGCCTCCAGCCATGCCCGTTCCTGTAAGGATAGGTTCAATCGACTTGAATCCTGTACAGATGAATCCTTGAACACCCCTTGCTCCGGGTTTATAATCCAGAGAATTTCTAAAGCCTTTTTTTCTTCTTTAGTCAGTAAAGACTGACCATCGTTGATTTTAGCCAGAAGTTCATCATTGCCCTTACCTACGGCACCATACAGTACCCTGGACAAAAGGGGCTTTGATACGGCCTTGATTTCGTTGTTCCAACCCAGTTCATCCAGCACAAGATCCATAGCTAAATCCACCCCAATGACAGTATCCACCCTGCCGGACTTTAATGCCTTAAGAGCTGTCAGTTTATTGGGAAAACCGATCAGGTTCAGGTTGGGATAGTCCCGGTGTAAGGCGCTCTCCTGATAGCTGCCCGTGGTTACACCAATTCTCCGTCCACCAAAATCGGCTGGATCGTCAGGCAGCGTGGTCTGTTGTCGATGGTAAAAGCTACAGTTGATCTGGTAAATGGGGCTGGAATAATCGAGAAATTCCTGCCGTTCCGAATTGAGGAATAATCCTGAATGAATGTCCGCCCTGCCCTGCTTCACCGCCTCTACTGTATCTGCCCAGTCGCTCATACGAAAACGAATATCCTGCCCGGTTTCCTTTGCCCAGGCTCGCCAATAATCGACCAGAAACCCTTCCGGTTCCCCAAACAAGCTCATCCGGCTCAGCGGTGGATTGTCACGGTCAATGGCAATGGTGAGTACCCTGTCATCCACCTTTGGAATCCATTGGCGGCTGATTTTCAGTCGTTCCTCTTCCAGGATGAGATTAAAACCGTTATTGATTCGCTCCAACAGGGATTGACTGCCCTGACTGACGGCAAAAAACCAGTCGCTACTGTATAAAAACTGGGCATGTTTAAGGCTGAATTCATGGAGAAGACCCGCTTTTTTCAGGTGATAGATTGCTGTTGGAGTGTCGGCGGCAAATGCCCGCAAAGTGCCGGATTTCAGGGCTGCAATAATGGCATCATGGTTGGGATAGGGTACAATGGACTCGGGGGGTAGCCGCTCTTTGAGATAGCCCTCAACATAATCGGCAGCCACCACGCCGACCCGGTAGGCGGAGACATCTGACAGCTTGTCGATTGCAGGCAGGGACTTATGCAGGAAAACATGGGTACTGGTCTGGCTGAGCGATTGCCCGTAATCCAAATATTTGACACGTTGTTCGTTAAAAAACAGCCCTGCATGGACATCGGCTTCACCGCTGCCGACCTTTGTCAGGGTTTCCGCCCAGACATACGGGATGAATTCTACACATTGTCCTGTTTTTTCTGACCAGAGCTTCCACAGGTCGATAATCAGGCCGGTTGCATCACCCTGTTCGTCCTGAAATTCAAACGGGACGCAATCAATGCAATAGGCTGCTTTGATAGGAGTTCCATTACATTCAGGTGTTGCATTTTGATCCTGGGCAAACGCCTGGCTCCCTGAACAGGTCAGCAGCCATGCTGCCATTAGAATAAGGCAAAGGGGATACCAAATCGTTTTGCCGATCAATAATTTGATTGTACGAGTATTGTTCATATTGTTTAAGATATAGATATTTATTGTAAAATGGCAATTCTTTGTGCCGCAGATGGTTTTTGGCCGCAGATTTTTTGCAAAAAAATACATCTGAAAGGAGGGAAACACAAGAAAAATAATATTCACAACGTGTTCGCTATATACTAAAATATAAAAGAATAAACGTATCCTCTTTAAATTTTATGGTGATCTTGGATAGCCTCGTACCCATGCTCCAGGTAAGCGAGCCTGCGAGACTCCGTCTGTGGGTACGCAACTTGGACGCTCCAGGTAAGCGAGCCTGCGAGACTCCGTCTG
>DAOVTM010000059.1 GCA_030633145.1 Desulfobulbaceae bacterium | reverse complement strand
TCTGGCAGCCAGATTGCCATCAGGAAAGCAGATGGTTATCGAGGTAGGGGAAGATCCATGTTAGCGTAGAGCTACAATTGTCCAAAAAATAAGGGCTTTTGGAAATAGTTTACTATGTCTGAACAAGCATTGTTATGCACATTTCACGGCACCTGCAACTGGACAAAATTCAATCATCAGCATTTATTTTTGGTCCTCGGATGACTGGAAAAACGACATTACTGCGAAGAATGGAGTCCACCGTCTATTTTGACCTCCTTGATCCAGAGCTTGAAATGAATTATCGGAACCGACCGGCTCTGTTCCGGGAGCAGATAGCACCACTGCCAGATCAATCAACGATTATTGTGGATGAAATTCAGAGAGTGCCGGAACTGTTAAACTATATCCATATGGCAATTGACCAACATGATCATCGCTGTATCCTTTCAGGATCAAGCACCAGGAAATTAAAACGGGAAGGGGCTAATCTGCTGGGTGGCCGAGCGTTGGATCTGCGGCTCCATCCATTAACCTATACTGAAATCGGAGCTAACTTTCACCTGCCGGATGCTCTTGCCTACGGCACCTTGCCCAAGATTCATGCCCTTCTTATGGACAGGCAAGTCGGGCTGGCCATCGATCATCTACGGAGTTATGTTACCATCTATATTAAAGAAGAAATTCAAGCTGAGGCATTGACGAGAAATGTGGGAGCATTTCATCGTTTTCTTTCCGTGGCTAACCAAAGTAACGGTCAGGTAATTGAGTTTGCAAATATTTCAAGGGAGTGTGCTGTACCGTCCAGCACGGTTAAGGAGTACTATCAGATTCTTGAAGATACCCTGTTGGGCAGATTTCTCTATCCATACGACCGGAATGAACGCAAAAAGGCGCGGCCTAAATTTTACTTCTTTGACTGTGGTGTTATTCGGGCAATTGAGTGTAAATCGGGACATGCAGAGATGAAACAGGGTACAATAAACGCCTTTCGGAAAATATTTCCGAAAATCAGATTTGTTGTTGCGTCACAACAGGATGTTCTGCCACGTATTGTCAATGGCATTGACATATTGCCCTGGCAGCAGGTATTGGAGATGTATAGCCTTGAGGGCTGGTAGGGGATCAGTTATGCTTTGTCGGGGTAAATAACGGAAAATATATTCTTCGTCTTCCTTTTTTTAAAAAAGATATTATGATATTCGTCAACAAAGAAACTTGTATTTAATTTAATTTAATTTACCTCACCTCAACCAAAATAAATTTCCATGCGTACATTCATTTTTCGTGCCTTTGTTATTTTCCTCTGTTTAGCTGCAAATGTAGGTGCCTGGTTTGGTGTTTATCTGATCACCAAGGCTCCTGGTACTCCTGGTAATACCGAAGTCATAGTTGTTATCCCCAAAGATGCAGGTGTTCGGCAGATCAAGACAATTCTTGGCGAGCATGGTATTATCCGTGATGATGTTCGTTTCTTGATTTTAGTTCGATTGTTAAAGGTGGTAGGGAATACCCCACAGTTGCGAGCGGGTGAGTTTAAGGTTCCTCTTGGTCTGACCCCACGGCAGGTCTTGCGTTTTCTGGAAACAGCCAAACCTGTCCAAGACCGCGTGATGGTTCCTGAAGGCAAAACCATGATCCAAAGTGCTGAAATTTTGCCATAGAAAAATAGGCAGATCTGATTCATACCCGTGTAGATCTCGGTGGTCGCCGTATCATTAAAAAAACCATAAAATTTAAAGAGGATACTAATTTAGACATCGTAAACTGAAATTGAAAACCTGATATTTTTTGGACATGTAACTTTACTCTGGTTCCCATGCTCCAGGTAAGCGAGCCTGCGAGACTCCGTCAGTAGGAACGAGAGTGGTATGGTTCAGTAGCTTCCCTTACTCCACATCTCTTCGGAGAATCGCAGCACCTGGTTGCGACCCCGTTCCTTGGCCTGATACAGAGCTACATCGGCAAACTTGATGGCCTCCCAGAACTGATTGGAGTCAGAGGGGAATTCACTGATACCGACGCTGATTGTCTTTTGCAGAACCAGGTCGTTATAACGAAACTTGGCAGCTTCCACCGAAGCTCGTACTTTTTCTGCGATCTGGATCGACATATCTTTTTCACAATCGATAAGCAGGATCAGGAACTCCTCACCTCCGTAGCGGATGACAATGTCTGAGGAGCGGACACAGTTCTGTAGAATATTGGCGAGGTTGACCAGAACCCTGTCACCAGCTTCATGGCCGTGTTCATCATTAACCTGTTTAAAGTAGTCCATGTCACACATCAGGATACCAAGGGAACTGAATCTGCGCTTGATTCCGGCAAGAATAGCAGTGATACTGTTTTCAATAAAACGGCGGTTATATAATCCGGTGAGCGAATCCTTGGTTGCCATCTCATTGAGATTATGAGCCAGCCGTTTACTGTAGAGCAGGGGGAGTGCCTCCCGCAGATACTGCTGGGCATAGTTGATATCAGCCATGAAACGTTCTCTTCGTTCCATGCTGTTGACGTAAATAAAAAGGAACTGAATAACCCCGAGAGTCTTACCGTCCACCCGCATCGGTACGCAGTAGTGGGTCATGATATCGCCTTGGGGAAAAACCGGACAAATACCAGGATACCTGCCGGAGTTGACCGAGTCCCCGGTGCGATAGGCTCGACATGCTGACGGGTTGTTCAGTTGACAGGTCTCGCTGGCAAGTTCTGATGGGTAGGTCATAATCTGCTCAATAGCTGACCCGTTGTCAGAAATCTCCCAGATGGCAAAACTGTCGCGTTTAAGCCGTTTCCGAAAGACATCAGCAAGGCGGTTGTAAATCTCCCCAGGGGTTTCGTCGCCCTCCAGGGTACGTCTGAAAAGAGAGAGTTCCTGGATATAGCGGACAAGATCGTTGACACTATGGGCAACATCACCGATTTCATCTTTGCTGACCACCGGAATGGCATCAACCATGAGGCACTCGGCGGTTTCAGAGCCGCATTTACGGATATTGACCAGGCGGCTGTTCATGTCTATGAGCAGGTTGACGAGATGCCGGACGCAGAGAAAACTGGTAGCAGTGACCAGTAGCATCAGAACTGCTACCAGAATGCCGCCGGTCCAGGTGTATTGGTTGGCTGCGTGTATAATGTTCTCGACGGCGGCCTGGGACTGGCCGCTGTCCAGGCTGCTGAGCTGTTGCTTGAGCAGGGTTATAAAATAATAATTATACAGTCCTATGGCGACATAGCCGCAGAGAAAACTGGAAAGAACAATAAAGGATTTTCCATACACTGAAAGCCCGAAAAAAGGCATCCAGAGCTTTTCCAACAAACTTTTTTTTCCTGTGGGTAAATAGTCCATATAGTTTCACGTCTGTAGTGAGTGTGAGCAGGCTGGTCAGGCCATATTATCAATTTGCTTTTCATGATAAAGTTGAGGTACATCAACGGACAGGGTACTCATAGCTGTATAGCAAGCTATGCGATAGAGAAAACAGTTAAATTAATTTATCACATCTGATGGGTAAAAAAAAAGAAATATTTTTATTTTCCCAAATTTTTTGTTGCAGCGCAGTGAGAAGAACAAATTCGACAGCAATATACATTCTATAGTTGCAAAGTTGAGGTAACAGAGTAATATCTATAATCAACTTTGAACATTAATCAGGAGTTCAGATATATGAAGAGAAATAATGTTGAAATTATGGTGGGTGTGTTCCTGGTTCTGGGTTTTTTTTCCTTTGCCTGGCTTGCCATGCAGCTTGGCGAGGTACCGTGGTTGACAGGGAGCAGCACCTATAAGGTATTTGCCGACTTTGACAACATCTCCGGGGTTAAAGCCGGTGCTGAAGTACAGATTGCCGGGGTCACAGTGGGTTCGGTGATCAATCTCTCCCTCAATGAATACGACCAGGCCAGGGCAGAGCTGCAGATCAACAAGTCCATCAAGCTGCCTAAAGATACCATTGCCTCGGTCAAGTCACAGGGGATTATCGGAGATAAACTGATCCAGCTGACCATCGGCGGTGACGAGGAATTTTATACAGCGGGTGAGGTGATTTTTGACACGGAATCATCGGTGGATCTTGAATCTCTGATCTCGAAGTTTGCCTTTGGCAGTGTAAAATAACCTGTGATGAAATATTTCATCCAGATATATATTATCAGCCTGCTGGGTGCAGTCTGCTTGATTGCCTTTCCTTTGACCGTGGCTCTGGCCGCAAATGATAAGGTCATTGACTTTCTCGACGATGCCTTTTACGACGAGGAAGAAACTGAACATACCCAGGTGCCTGACCCGCTGGAACCCTTAAACCGTTGGATGTTTTCTTTCAACGATTACAGCTACACCTGGGTACTGGAACCTGTAGCCTCAGGCTATAGCTATGTGGTTCCCCCGGATATCCGTCACTCTGTGGATAATTTTTTTTATAACCTCCAGGAACCGGTTCGCTGCCTGAACGCCCTGGCTCAGGCTCGCTTCAGTGATGCGGGTACCATGGCATTACGCTTTATAGTCAACTCCACCGGTGGTGTGGCCGGTCTGGGTGACCCTGCCGGTCGGGAACTCGGCCTGAAAGCCGTTGATGCGACCTTGGGTGAAACTATGGGAGTATGGGGTGTTGGCGACGGCTTTTACATGGTGGTTCCCCTGTACGGCCCAACCACCCTGCGCGATTTTACCGGCACTACCGTTGACAGCCTTGCCCTGTCTCCCTATTATATGTGGGCGGATGGCTGGGAAGAGAGCATGGGGATTTATCTTGGCAAGGAGTTGAATAAACTCTCCCTCTTCCTTGGTGACTATGAGAAGATGAAACAGTTAAGTTTTGACCCATACATTGCCATCCGTAACGGGTACTTTCAGACCCGCACTCAGATGAGGAATTACAAAACCACCGAATAAACAGTACAAGAAGAGGTCTGTCCATGCACATAAAAAAATACTGTATCTTTATAATGACCGTCCTGGCTTTCTGGACTTTGGGACTGCAAGGGGGAGCCACTGCTGCTCCTGATCCTACCGAACAGATGAAGCCGTTTTTGGATAACATCATCACCCAACTGAAAAGCGAGGAGTTTCAAAACGACACCACCTGCAACCAGTGTAACCGTATCGTTGAACTTGCCTCGGAACATTTTGACTTCCGGGAGATGTCCAAACGGGTCATGGGGAAGCAGTGGAAGCATCTGACCCCCCAGCAGCAGGATCAGTTTACAGAACTCTTTACCAAGCTCCTCCAGTATGCCTATATTGGTCAGGTGAATGAGTACGTTGATAAAAAAATTGAATTTACCGGACAGCGTATCAAGGGCAACCGGGCAGAGGTTAAGACCAAACTGATGGACGAAAATAAAGAGATCCCTGTCTCTTATATCATGATCCTCAAGGGCGATAACTGGATGACCTACGATATTATCGTCGAAGGGGTCAGCCTGGTTCGCAACTATAGGGAACAGATATTTTCGGTTCTCCGTGAAGAGCAGTTTGCTGGCCTGATTACCCTGCTGGAAAAAAAGATTGCCAATCTGGAAGCGGGAAATGATGAGGGGTGAAGCATCTGAATGTTGAGGGAGGCAACCCTCTTAGGCTGTCCCTACGAAAGGGGATAGCAACTTTAGACGAGACATTATCGCACCACTCTCGTTCCTACTGACGGAGTCTCGCAGGCTCGCTTACCTCCAGCGTGGGAACGTAACCCGGACGCTCCAGGTAAGGGAGCTTGTGAGATTCCGTCTGTCTTGATGGGCCGCTGGAGCGGTCATTTAAGGTTCCCACGCAGGAGCGTGGGAACCAGAAAAACTTAATATTCTTGGGCGATGAAGATAGCCCTTCTCTGTAGGTTGGGTTGAGTTTTGCCGATAAGCGAGCCTGCGAGACATCGAGACCCAACAAATGCTGGTTTTATACAACCTTTTGTTGAGCTTCGTTCCACTCAGACCAGGGTAGCGAAGACTCCGAGCTACGGGTTACTACGCCCTATCCCCGGGCTATCCCACCGGAGGGTTCAGGAAAAGCAGTAAAACAGTGTAACTCAAGGCAGACAGCCCAGTGGCCATGACCACGATGGCTCCGGCAAGTTCACCATCTGCGCCCATCTGCTCGGCCATAATATAGGTGGCAACGGCGGTGGGCGTTCCCGCCATCAGCAAGCCCACGCCAAAGTCCAATCCTGAAACAGAGAACAGCATCAAGAGAGCTGCTGTGAGCAAGGGCAGCAGGATAAGTTTCATTGCAGCGGCTGTGGCCGTTATCCAGATATCTCCTTTCAGTTTTTCCAGAGAAAAACTACCGCCGATGGAGAGCAGAGCCAGGGGAAGGGTCATGTCGGTGCTAATTGCCAGGGAACGTTCCAGGATGACCGGCATGGGTAGCTGAAGAAAACTCCAGCCGATTCCCAGCAGGGAACCGATTATCAGTGGATTAGCGACAATCTGGATACCAATTTTCCGATAATTCCCTTGTTGCTGTTGTTGACCGGGAAGGGTCAGGGCGAGGATGGCAAAGAAGTTGAGTACCGGCACCAGGAAGCCGAGCAGTACCGCCGCTCTGGTTAGACCGACATCGCCGTAAGCGTTATAGACAATGGCCAGCCCGATATAGGCCAGGTTACCCCGGAAAGAACCCTGGCAGAATGCGCCCTGCACAGGAGGTTTAAACCGTTTCCAGCGACCGTACAGCCAGGCAAGAGAGAAGCCGCAGCCCACTGCGCCACTGGTGGCAACGACCAGTCCGAGATTGAAGTTTGCGGAAAATTCCGCAGTAGCAGTTTTGTAAAAAAGGAGCAGGGGCAGACAGATGTAAAAGAGCAGTCCATTCACCTGCCGGAAGAACTCCCCGTCAACCACTCCCTTGAGGCGGAGACCATAGCCGAGGCTGATCACCGCAAAGACCGGCACAACTATTTCAAGTACATTCCACATGGATCAATCTGAAGACCTCGGCCTCATGCCGCATTTTTTCTTATCCGACTTGAAAATGCTCATATCCCTGAAATGAAATGTCTGTTCCTTCATCGCTTACAGTTGTCCCGCATCCCTTCTCAACCAGCACCACAGATTTTGCTTCAATAAGGGAACCCACCGCTGACAGGGGCTGGCCGCTGTCTCTCCCGATCAGCTGTAATGTCTTAGTTGCATCCGGTGGAGCGGTAAAGAGCAGTTCGTAATCCTCCCCTCCTTTTATCATCCAATCCATTGGATCTTGGTTAAGCAGGATTCCAGCCTTCTTCAATCCCTCACAGGGAGGAAGGTAGTCAGCTATAATGCAGGCTCCTAATCCACTCTGATGACAGAGATGAGACAGGTCGGTTGCCAGACCATCAGAGATATCCTGCATGGCATGGACAAGACCACTCGCTGCCAGGTCTATAGCCAGTGCTGTTCGAGGCATGGGGTCGAGATGGGCTTTAAGCAGGGGTCGCAGGCTGCTGTCCGTGTTTTTTTCAAGCCTGATGCCTGACTGTAGCAGAGCAAGACCTGCCGCAGACCTCCCTGGCTGCCCGGACACCCATACCGTATCACCAACCTGCCCATTCTTGCGGTACAGCACCCTGCCCCGCTCCATTTCGCCAATAACCGTCAGAGTCAGGCTCACCCCACTTGGATTGCACACCGTATCTCCGCCGATGAGCAGGCAGCCGTACTGTTCGCAGGCTTTGCTGATCCCCAGGCTCAGCCAGCGTGTCCACTCTTCATTAAAACCTTCAGGCAGACCCAGAGACAACAGGGCAAAGGTCGGTTTTCCACCCATTGCGGCGATATCACTGACATTGACCGCAACCGCCTTGCGTCCGAGCAGTTCAGGAGGATGAAAATTGCAGTCAAAATGAATTGACTCCACCAGGGTATCCATGGTCAGGAGCCAAACCCTGTTTCCTGACTTTTCAATCACTGCACAGTCATCGCCGATCCCCTGTACCAGTGCGGGTGCGTCTGCTGAAGAGAGACTGCGGATTTGTTCAATAAGATCCCGTTCAATCATGCCTCACCAAATTCATCGGGATAATATTTTGCCAGATAGTTGTGTAGCAGGTTGCGTATCTCGCCCGCATCCCGCAGCTCCAGAATCTGGCTGCCGAGATCACTCAACTGGGAGGCTGTGGAACTGCGCAACATCTTTTTAACATGGGGAATGGCCGAAGGGCGCATGGAGAGTTCATCCAGGCCCAGACCCAGAAGTACCATGGCAGTGACCACGTCTCCGGCCATTTCGCCGCAGAGAGCCACCTCAATTCCCTGGTTATGACCGGCAACAACAGTCTGGCGAATCATACGCAGCACAGCCGGGTGAAGCGGTTCATACATCTGGGCTACATATTCGTTGCTCCGGTCGATTGCCAGGGAGTACTGGATCAAGTCGTTGGTTCCTATGCTGAAAAAATCTACCTCTGCGGCCAGGGTGTCGGCAAGGATCACTGCGCTGGGTACCTCAATCATGATGCCGATTTCCACCTTGGGATTAAAGGGAATCCCCTTCCTGTACAGTTCCTCCATACTTTTGTTGAGGTGTTCACGCACCCGTTGTAGTTCGCTGAGTGAGGAGATCATGGGCAACAGGATACGGAGACGGCCATGGAGAGAGGCTCGCAGCAAGGCGCGTAACTGGAGGGTCAGGAGGGTGGGATCCCGCAGGCTAAGACGGATGGAACGTAGTCCCAGAGCAGGATTACGTTCAAAAATGGGCTGATGACCATTGATATAGGAGGCAGCTTTATCACCGCCCATATCCAGGGTGCGGATGGTGACCGGTTCCGGGCTGAACATAGCCAGCAGATCTTGATACACCGTGGTCAGGGTATCCTCGCTTGGTGGATGATCGTCCTTAAGGAACTCAAACTCTGTGCGAAAGAGACCAATCCCCTGGGCTCCATATTGAAAAACGGTCTGTACTTCATCGACGATCTCAATATTTGCCGACAGCCGCACCCGCAGCCCATCAACTGTTTCCGAGGCCAGGTGAATCTGCCAGGCCAGCTCTTCTGAAAAGGCTCGGTGCTGGCGGTCATACTTCAAATACTGTTTCTGCTGATCCCTGGTTGGAGCAAGATAAACCCGACCGGAATACCCGTCCAGAATAACGGTATCACCGGTGCGGCAGCAGCTAGTGACGTTTTTCAGCCCGACCACGGCAGGCAAGCCCAGAGAACGGGCCACAATGGCGGTATGTGAGGTTATCCCCCCCTTGTCGGTGAGAAAGCCAAGAATTTTCTCCGACTGCATGCGCAGGGTATCTTCCGGGGAAAAATCATCACTGACGACAATAACCGGTTCCGAGAAATTGGCTGAAAAGTTCCGATTCCTGTCGCCAAGATGGGCGAATATACGGTCAACCACATACTTGACATCCGCAAAACGATCCCTGATATATGGGTCGCGGATATGGTCAAATTTCTTCTTAATATGCTCAAGCACCCGTGCCAAAGCCCATTCCGCATTGATTCGCTTCTGGCGAATTAAATCAATTGTCCCTGCCCGGATCATCTTGTCCTTGACCATCAGGATATGCGAATCAATAATGGTCAGGGTCTCGGTATCGGAGAGGTCTTCTTCAAACTGGTTGCGCAGCTCAATCAGTTCCTGTTCAATCTCATTTAAGGCATCTTGGAAACGATCCACCTCTGTTTCCACCAGTTCCGGGGCTAGCTGATAACAGATTGATTGATCTGCCTGCCGGTTCAATACAACTACCCTGGCCACCACAATGCCCTGGGAGCCGCTTATACCGTAGAGGGTGGAAGGAGTAGTCATAAGGTGTTATCCTGCATCGAATCCGGAAAATAAACGCTCAATCTCTACCGGAATCTTGTCAGCTTCAGGGCCATGGGCAGTAAAACCGACCAGGCTGCCCTGCGCAAGTCCCAGGCTCAGGACATCAAGGATGGAAGAACAGTCGGCAGGCTCACCCTGGTTGATAATCCGTACCTCTGCGTCATGATTGGCAACGATTTCAGCCAGTCGGGTGGCAACTCGGCAGTGGATGCCTTTGGGGTTGTTGACTCTGCTTTCCCAAGTCAGGGCTGGTGTTGTTTTTCTGTTCATGGAGGCACTACTTGACAATGCGTAAACCGGGTTTTTTCTTTTTCTCGTTGGGGGAACCAGGTTCCTGGCCAGAATCAAAATATACCGCCTTGACAAAACGCTCCTCACCGCCCATGGTAAAGATCTCCTGGCCGGTGAACTGTTCCTTCCGCAGGGTCCAGGTCATGGGCTGGGGCGGGATAGACAGAACCTGCATTTTGAGATGCCACCACTCATCCTTGCGGGAACGATCCCGCTCAATACCGGTCACCAGAGCATAAGTCAGCATCTGTGGTTCTTTGGCAACCAGCAACACCAGGTCACCCGGTTGAGTGGTATCTTTAAATGTAACAAACTGTTTAAGTTCTTTAATTAATTTTTCCATGCTCATGTCTTTCATACGGATATTTTTTTCTTGGTATGAGTTGAGAATCCTTGTAATTTATTGAAATTTTTGCTGAATAGCCTCAAGGATGTCGGTGATCTCAAAAAAGGCATCAACCAGTTCCGGGTCAAATGATTCACCCGATTCCTTCCGTATTTCCTCATAGACCCGGTCAAGATCCCAGGAGTCCTTATAACAACGGCGGGAACAGAGGGCATCAAAGACATCTGCCAGGCCGGTAACCCTCGCAGCAAGCGGAGTCTCCTCTCCTGTCATGGGCAGTCCAGGCGCATCCAGATCATCGTCCACCTTGCCGGGATACCCTTTTCCGTTCCATTTTTCATGATGATGGAGGGCTATATCATAGGTGACCTGATCCACCTCGGATGAAATATTGGTAAAAAGTTTGGCACCGAATATGGTATGCTGCTTGATTACCTCAAACTCTTCCATGGTCAGGCGGGCTGGTTTTTTCAAAACCGCATCAGGGATACCCACCTTGCCGGCATCGTGGAGGATGGCCGCCAGGCTGATAATATCCCGGCAATGCCTGATCTCTGCTGACGGGATCTCTCGTTTCCGTGCCCATCGTTCATATATCTCAGCTGAATAGGCACTTACCCTCAGGACATGGGATCCGGTTTCCTTAGGATCACGCAGCTCTGCCATCTTTGCCATGCGCAGAACCAGCTCACGGTTGAGGATACTCCGTTCAATAATGACAGCGGCATTGTCAGAAAAAATAGGTACATGGGTCTTGTTATGTTCGGAAAACACCGTTACCTTGCCGTCATTATCCCGGGCATTGATTAGCTGCATGACCCCCACCAGCGAACCATCCAGCGTCAACAGGGGAAGGGTGAGAATGGAGGTGGTTCGGTAGTGGGCAGTCTCATCAAAGGAGGAATTAAAACTGTAGGGAAGAGCCGGATCAATATTATAGGCATCATCAATGACCACCACCTCTTTGGTCAGGGCCGAGTAGCCCACAATAGAGTCTTCGCTGATCGGGATAGACTGGCTGGTATATTGTGCGGCTCCGGCACCTTTTTTCCCGAACAGGGTGTCATTTTGCACATGGCTGAATTGCAATTCTTTGTCCCGTAAGAGAAAAATTGAGCCTGCGTCTGCGTTAGACAGTTGACGCGCCTCGTACAGGGTGGAGTCCAGAATCATATCCATATCCTGCAACTGATTCAGTTCACGAACAGTATTGAGAATACAGAGTACAGTGGTGTCTTTGTTTGTATGCGTAGTCATTGGTTTTAAAGGACTATAAAATCAATTGAAGTCGATTGAGGTTGCTTGTTTTATTTTCCGAATGTACTGTAAGCCTGTAACTTCTCTACGCTGACCCGGCTCAACCAGCGAAAAAAAATTAACGAGTACTTACCGCCGGACAACCAGATACCAACCATGAACAGCAGGTGCGACAACCCATAGACCAGCGGTGCGCCGATGACTGCGATCCAGGGCTGGCTCATCCGGACAGAGACCACCCCCATGGCGGCGACTGCGGGCCAGCCCATGAGTGAACTGATAATAATGATCGACACACCGATAACAAGTGGCAGGGACGGCTTGCCCCTGAAGGCATCCAGATCCGCCTGTTCAGCCACTGCCCTGCGGATGAATTCTAGCCGCAGCAGCCTGTCTGCCAGTTGTCCGGCAAGAGATTTAACTGGTTTCATATCTCTACTATCTTCATTTTTCCTCTAAAAAACAACTTTTTTCGTAGATGAACGTGGATTTGGCTGAATGCTGGAATTTTTTTGATGCGATTTTTTGTATTTCGCTATCTGAAAGGGGGGATCGCCGCGCCTCTGCGAAACGTGAGTTTGCCAGAGTCGGGCTGCGGGATCGGGTTGAATTTGTCATTGTTGAGAAACATCCTGATAATCCTGAACAGGGTATTTATATATCCCACCTTCTCTGTCTTGAAAAGGGATTGGCAGCAGGGGCTGAGACTATCCTTGTCTTTGAGGATGATATCCTTTTGCACGGGTTTGAGGCGACAACGCTCAAGCTTGTCTGCAAGCGGCTTGCCGGGCAGGACTGGGAGCTGTTTTCTCTGGGCTGTATGATAAGCGGACTGGAACGAACAGAGAGTCCTGAGCTGGTGCGCATCCGTTTTCAATGTCTGACCCATGCCAATGCAGTGCGTCGCCGCTTTGCAGAATCCCTGGTTCGTATTCCCTGGCAGGGGATTCCCTTTGACACCATGCTTCGGCAGCAGCAGGACACGGAGGGTGAATTTTTCGCCCTGTATCCCATGATTGCCTTTCAGAGTGAGGCAACAACCGATAACCATACTCTCAAGATAGATCGGGTACGACGACTACTGGGTGGCCTGCAGCGGCTCCAGCAGCTTAACGTATGGTTTCAATATCATAAGAAAGCCGTTATTCTCGGCCATGTTGTGGTAACCATTCTGGTGACGGGAGGGGTGTATTTCTGGTTTCTAAGCTAAGTGCGAGTCACAGTTTCGATGTGCCGGGGCGTATTCATCACAAAATCCTGATGCCGTCAAAATTACATATGGTCATAACAAAGATCATCGCCCTGATTACAAACAGATTGTTTTCGGTCTAAACATCACGGAAGACGGTCATGTCACGTTGACGTATCAACTGTTTGACGGGAACCAGGCTGATGTGACGACCTACATTCCAAACTGGAACGGTTTACGGGAGTTCCTGGAAAAAGAAGATTTTGTTTATGTGGCGGATTCAAAGCTCTGCTCCGTCGATAACCTTCATCACATTGATGTGAATGATGGGACTTTCATCACTCTTGTGCCTAAAAACCGTA
>DAOVTM010000124.1 GCA_030633145.1 Desulfobulbaceae bacterium | reverse complement strand
TGACGCCACCCTGGATGTGTTCGGGCCGTCGGTTGATGCTTACACCATGAACGAATCGGTACAGGATGGTATCACCGTCCGCATTGTCTATGAGGGACGGGCTGCCAGGGTGTTACTGGACAATTCCAAGCTGAAGGAGATCGAGGACTACTACGCTCAATGTGCTGAAGATGGGGCCAGTGACTACCAGATCGAAGAGAGCAAAAAGGCCAACATCAAGATGAATGCCATCCTCGGTGATCCAGACCGGCTCAAGGCCGTTGCTGCTGATTTCGTGTCCCATTATGAAAAGCGATTGAGTGAGGGGGCAACGGTGAAGGGCAAGGCTATGTTTGTCTGCTCCAGCCGCCTCATTGCTTATGAATTTTACAAGGCGGTCGTGCTGCTCAGACCGGAGTGAAGCGAAATCAAGGTCGGTGATGAGGGAAAAAACCTCAGTGATCAGGAGCGCAAGAAGATAAAGCCCATGGAGCGGATCAAGATGATCATGACCAGGGGTAAGGATGATGACGAAGATCTTTATGCAATGCTGGGCAGCAAGGAGTATCGCAAGGAGCTTGACCGGCAGTTTAAGAACGGTAAATCAAACTTCAAGATCGCCATTGTTGTTGATATGTGGCTCAACGGCTTTGACATCCCCTTCCTGGACACCATGTACATCGACAAGCCCATCCAGCGCCACAACCTGATCCAAACCATCTCCCGTGTGAACAGGAAGTATGAGGGCAAGTACAAAGGGCTGGTGGTGGACTACATCGGCATCAAGCGTCAGATGAACCAGGCTCTGGCGCTACTCCAAGACAGACACTGCAAACATAGAGGAGGTCGAGCAGTCTATTGTGGCGGTAAAGGATCATCTCGAACTGCTGGCTAAGCTCTTCCATAAGTTTGATACTACACCGTATTTTTCAGGAACATCCTTGGAGCAGCTACAATGCCTGAACATGGCGGTCGAGTTTGCCCAGATCACCCAGGAGATGGAAAAAAGATTTATGTACCTTGTGCAGCACTTGAAGGCAGCCTATGACATCTGTTGCGGCAGTGAGGGCTTCAGCCAGATGGAACGAGATTATGTTCATTTCTACCTGGCGGTACGTTCCATTGTCCACAAACTGACCAGGGGTGATGCACCGGATATAGCCCGGATGAACGCCAAGGTGCAGGAGATGATCAAGGATGCCCTGGCCAGTGACGGCGTGGAAGAGATCTTCAAGCTGGGTGCTGACCATGGTGAGGAGATCGACATCTTTGCAGATGATTATCTTGCCAAGATCGAGAAGATCAAGCTGCTGCAACAACTGTTGGCCAAGGCCATTGGGGAGCTGGGTATTGATTTTGAGGAGAAAGCCTTCTACGACATCCTGAAGGCTCTTACAGGTAAGTATGACTTTGAGTACGCTGAGGACAAGCTGTTGCATCTTGCCCGGCTAGTAAAAAAGATCGTGGACGACAAGGCCAGATACACCGACTTGAGCCAACGCGAAGACATCAAGGCAGAGCTGAAGGTGGATCTGATTATTGCGTTGGCAGAGAATGACTACCCGGCTGTGGATCGGGATGAGGTGTATAAAGAGATTTTTGAGCAGGCTGAGAATTTTAAGCGGTTTCACGTTGTTTGAATCCGAAATATGGAAAAAAAAAGAGGCATAAGGATTTCTCCCTATACCTCTATCTTGCTGCAAACGTGCTACACTCCACAGGTAAACACTCTGTCTGGAAAATGTAACTACTTGAAATCATTGGTGCCGGGACCAGGATTTGAACCAGGGACACACGGATTTTCAGTCCGTTGCTCTACCGACTGAGCTATCCCGGCACTGCAATTTAAGGATGATTATTTACCATCAACAGCGGTGGTTTGTCAAGAAGTTTCTTTTACTGAACTCTGCAAGCTACTTTTTTTCATCCGATGTCAGGTTGCCCAAGTCAAAGTCAAAGCTATCCAGGGCGGTTCCAGTCTTTGCTGTTGGGCGCATCTTTTTACCCGTGGCACTACCGGCAGGGGGCGGGGTAGGTGCATCCAGATCCAACCCGTCCATGGACAGAGCTGCAAGGTCGCCAAGTCCTCCAGAAGATGCCTTGGATTCACTCTCCAGCGACAGTCCTCCGACTTCCTTTTTTTTGTCCTCAGAAGGCGGGCCGAGATCAGAGATGTCTATATCATCCAGATCAAGTGATGGTGCTTTTTCTCCCTGTGCCTCTTCTTTGTCCGAATCAAGACCCAAATCAAGATCCTTGCTTAGTTCCGGGCCGTCGTCATCAAGACCTAGGTCAAGACCCAAATCAAGATCGTCGCTCAGTTCCGGGCCGTCATCATCAAGACCCAGATCAAGATCGTCGCCAAGATCCGAGCCATCGTCATCAAGGCTCAGCTCGTCGTCGTCATCGAGGCTTAGGCTTAGATCATCGTCACCATCAAGATCCAGGGAGAAATCATCATCATCGTCGTCATTCAGGTCAAGGGATGTATCCTCATCAAGATCAAATTTCACCTCGTCATCATCAGAGGGACTTAATTCGAATTCGATTTCACGATCTTCTTCATCAGTCGCAAGATCCATCTCAATATCCTCGTCCTGCTCCTCCGCAAACTGCTCCTCCATCACCTCCGGTTCCGGCTCTTCAATTTCAAACTGAAGAAAGGCTGGAGATTCCGACAGGCTGACTGTGCCGGAAAGTTTCTCAGAGAATTTACTGATATTCTTTTTGCACTTGGTGCATTTTTCGAGCTTATCAAAGGTGATGTAACCGCATTTTGGACAACGCATAATCTCAGCCTGAATTGTAAAATTATGAAAAAGATAAAATTGGCATTACTATTTCATTGAGTATCACACATAATATTCTATAAAATCAAGGTGAAAATGAATAGTTATTCAATTTTTTCATAGTGTAAGACAAAATCAGCGTTGTTTTCCGCTCAGGAAGCTGTTTTTATCAGTCCATATCCTCCATGGGCAGACCGCAGCAGACCGGAACCGAATCACCTGCCTTGAGGTGCGAGTATTTATTGCACACCGTGCAGACCACGGTACATTCTACCTTGACCTCGTCATCGGTATAAACGGTCTTGCTGGGCACACCTTCAATGATAAAACGGGCAATATTGGACTTGCTGGGGATGAACTCGCCAATGGGCTCCATCCGCTTATTGTCATTTATACAGTCCACCATTACCCGCCACAGGGATTCCATATCAGCGGTTTCCTGGGGGGTGTCAACGGTAAACTCAACAACATTTTTATCGATTGTAATCTTCATTGACTAATCCTCTTACGTGCTTGATTGATTAGATAACAGCTTCAACCTCTTTCCCGTCCCGTTGGTCGATCAGTGCCTGACCCACAGATTGGCCGAGATCAACACATTCTTTTAAATGTGTATGTTCAGGTACATATTGAACTTTCAGCCCCTTATGAACAAGGGTGAATTTCATCTCGTTCATGGAGGTGTTCATCAGTTTGACCGCCTCGCCGGACCAGCCATAAGAGCCAAAGGCGGCTCCGATCTTGTTTGTTGGGCGCAGACCTCTCATGTACATCAGGAAGCCAGCCATCCGGGGCAGCAGACCGTTGTTCAGGGTTGGACAGCCCAGGATAATGGCACTGGCCTCCAGGACATCACACATCACATCACTGCGATGATTGACCTGCAGGTTGACCAGTTTATAGCTGATTCCCTTGTCCTCAAGACCGGCGGCAATCCCCTTAGCCATCATCTCGGTTGAATGCCACATGGTGTCGTAAATGACCAGAGCCTTACCATTACCCTCATGTACACACCAGCGGGAATAGGCATCTATAATCTTGCCGGGATTATCCCGCCATATCACACCATGATCCGGGGCAATCATCTTGATGGGGAGTTCCATCTCGGCGACCTTGGCAATCAGTTTTTTGACCAGGGGAGAGTAGAGGGTAAGGATGTTGGCATAGTACTTGGTCGCCTCATACATCAGGACATCCTGGTTTACCTCGTCATCAAACCGTTCACTGCTGGCCAGATGCTCTCCAAAGGCATCACTTGAAAAGAGGATTTCGTCTTCCTTGAGGTAGGTGAACATGGAATCAGGCCAGTGGAGCATTCGTGTTTCCAGGAAGCTGAGGGTTTTCTCACCCAGGCTCATCTCCTCACCCGGGGACACGACATGGTAGGGCCAGTCTTCCCGGTGAAAATGCTTGAGCAGAGCCTTATGACCCATCTTTGAGCAGATGACCTTTTCCGGCTGGATCTCCTCCATGACTGCGGGCATGGAACCGGAATGATCCATTTCTACATGGTTGACCACCAGATAATCGATCTTTTTCGGATCAATGATATTGCGAATATGGTGCATCAGGTCGCTTCGATATCCGGCCTTGACCGTATCAATCAGGGTAACCTTTTCATCAATAATGAGAAAGGCGTTATAGGTGGTACCCCGGTTGGTGGAGTAGCCGTGAAAATCGCGGGTCAGCCAGTCAATGGCTCCGACCCAATAGACATTTTTGCTCAATTCTACTGGTTGCATTGTTTTATCCTCTGCTAAATTATATAAATATTTTCGTATGTTAATATTAAAGACTTTGTTCTTTACATGAAGAGTGATCTAAACTTTTTCCGCCATCCTTTATATTGTCCAGAAAGTAGTTGACACTGTATGCACAATGCTTGTTGGTGCGCACAGCGCCCCCTACAGGTCAGTGCATCAGGTAAGCGCAGACTCCGAGAACATCATGGTAATTGAAGCATAGGGTGTGCTATGCACACCATTACCATTCCACATTTATTTGACAATTGAAAGATGAAAGAGCTATTTCATCTTTTTTTCCAGCTTCTTTCAGCTTGCAATCGACAAAAATACCCATCCAACCATGTTCAGGTCAGATGGGCAGTACAATCATCACGCCTCTTCAAATTCATCCTTGCCTGCACCGCAGACCGGACAGATCCACTCGTCAGGCACATCGTCCCAGGCAGTGCCTGGGGCAACATCATTTGCCGGATCACCATCTGCCGGATCATATTCATAGCCACATATTACACATCTGTACTTGCTCATACCAGCCTCTCCACTTGTTGTATCAGTATTGTTTTCCTCCAGCACCGAACCCGGCCCTAACAGAGGTTTAAAAGCCGCTTTAGTGGCACCGCAGACAGGGCAGCGCCAGTCATTGGGAATATCTGCAAAGGCAGTTCCCTTTTTGATCTTTCCCTTTCGTTCTCCCTTATCCGGGTCAAATATAAAGCCGCAGTTGACGGTCTGGCACTGGAACATCTCTTCCGGTTGAGACATGATTTCTCCTTCTTCAGTTGATTGACTGTTACGCCTTCCAGTTTCCGTGCAGATTACAGTAGGCTCTTGCTGTGACATCTGCGGCGTTAAAGCAGCAGAAAACCGCCTCTGGTGCATCACCAGGCTTAAGGGTCTGACGATAGACCTTGCCGTCGGCAATCAGCTCAATCCACTCAATCCAGTGCTTGTCTTCCATGGGGTGGGCAACGCTGCCCACAGTCACCTTAACACCGTCTTTATCTGCGGTGATAACCGGAACATGTTTTTCTTTGGCAGCATCAACCGTGTTTTCTCCCATCAGATCCATGGGCTGTCCACAACAGACCAGTTCTCCGGCTCCAGTGTGCAGAACCTCGATGATATTGCCGCATAGGGGACATTTATACACTTCGTTATTTTTAGTCATGATGATTCTCCTGATTGTTTATTATTCCTGGTATGATACTTACCAGTTCTCGCCCAGCAGCTCAAAATAAGCTTGACCGTGCGCACATGCCGGACATTTCTTAGGCGGTTCAGTCCCTTCATGGATAAACCCGCATTTGGCACAGTACCAGGTAACGGAGTTTTCCCGTTTAAAGACCTTGCCGTCCTTGAGGTTGGCGATAAAGGCACGATACTGTTTAGCATGTTGTTTTTCCGCCTTGGCAATGGCCGTGAAGATGGCTGCAATGACTGCAAAGCCTTCTTCTTTGGCGATCTCTGCGAATTCCGGGTACATGGTCTGAAACTCATGCTCTTCACCGGCTGCGGCAGCCTCCAGGTTTTCCATGGTGGTGCCAATGGTACCAGCGGGAAAGGAGGCCTTGATCTCTACCTCGCCCCCTTCCAGCAGTTTGAACAGGGTCTTGGCATGAGCCCTCTCCTGCTCGGCAGTACGTTCAAAAATGGCTGCGATCTGGACAAACCCTTCCTTTTTTGCGGCCTTGGCAGCATAGGAGTAGCGATTACGAGCCTGGGATTCACCTGCAAAGGCGGTCAGGAGATTTGTTTCAGTCTTACTTCCTTTTAACTCTGGCATGGTTGCACCTCTTTAAATGGCATTTCTACCGTCATCGGTAATCTCGTACTTACAGCGTGCCGGGCTGTCCACAAATCCCTTTTTTTTCAGGGCAGTAATCTGACAGCTGATCTGTTTTGGTTCCAGGGAGGTGGCAGCGGCAATGTCTTTACTGCCGCAGGCATCTTTACATTTGGCAAGGGCTTCAAGCACCTCGCGTTGACGGTCACTGAGACCCTTTGGTTTACAGGCCATTTTGTTTTCTCCTTTCGTAGTTTTTTTTCCTTTTTTTCTACTGTCACCTGCCCGTGCATTTCTCTGTTGACATTTGGGGCAGACTCCGAAAAATTCGATTCTGCAACCGGCTATCTGGTAGCCGCGCGTATTCTCTTCTGGCAGTAAAACAGGTTGTTTTTTTTCCAGCTCAATGTTATCCACCCGCTGGCACTGGATACAGAAAATGTGGTCGTGCTGCTCAAGATCCCAGTCAAACCGTTTCTGGCGGCCACTGATCTCCAGTTTACGGATCATCCCGGCCTCAGAGAGGATCTCAAGATTTCTATAAACAGTTGCCAGACTGATACGGGGCAGCTTCTTTTTAATCCGTCCGTAAAGAATATCAGCTGTGGGATGGGTTCTGCACTTACGCAACTCTGCAAGGATTAATTCGCGCTGGTGCGTCATTCTCAATTTAGTCTTCATATCGTCCTTTATCATTTATTATTTTTCTTAACAGTAGTTGGTAACCATTATTGCGTCAAGGGTAAAATGATGATTTACGAATAAATCGTTATATTTGCTCTCAGCCGCAAATGTCAACTGTCAATTCTTAACTGTCAATCCACCTTAATACCCCAAATATCACGGGCATACTCTCTGATAACCCGGTCACTGGAAAACTTGCCCATCCGGGCGACATTGAGTATGGAACGGTATATCCACTGGGTGCTATCCTTGCGAAATAGCTCTCCAACCAGTTGCTGACAGTCCAGATAGGACTCAAGATCGAGGAGAAGTAGGTAGGGATCATGTTCATCCAGCAGAGTATCGATCAGGGGTTGAAACAGACCTGGTTGGCCAGGGCAAAAGGCGTTATCCGTCAAAGCATCAATGATGCGGGCGACTATCGGGTTCTCCGCATAGATCTGATGTGGAGTACGGCTCTTGTGCAGATGTTCATACTCGGCCTCTTTGACAGTGAGGCCGAAGATAAAGATATTCTCCTTCCCCACCTCTTCCCGGATCTCGATATTGGCTCCATCCAGGGTACCTATGGTCAAGGCACCGTTGAGGGAGAGTTTCATATTACCAGTTCCTGATGCCTCGGTACCGGCGGTGGAGATTTGCTCGGAAAGATCAGCTGCGGGGATGATTTTCTCTGCCAGGGAGACATTATAGTTGGGGATAAAGACGACCTTCAACTGCTCGCCCACCCGCTGATCATTATTGACGATATCGGCAACCGAGGTGATCAACTTGATAATGAGTTTGGCGCGGAAATAGGATGGGGCTGCCTTTCCGGAAAAAATAACTGTACGGGGGGTGATTTCCGCCTCGGGCTGGGAGATAATCCGCTGATAGAGGGCGATTATATGGAGGATGTTGAGCAACTGCCGTTTGTACTCATGAATACGTTTGACCTGGACATCAAACATTGAATCGGGATTGATGGTCACCCCGCAACGTTCCTGAATCAGGGTGCCGAGCCGGATCTTATTGGCTCGTTTGACACGCTGCCACTCATCTTGAAACCCTCTGTCATCAGCCAGGGGTTCCAGCTGTCGTAACTGATCCAGGTCAGTGATCCAGTCTGTGCCGATGTGGCTGGAGATCAATCCGGCCAGCTCAGGGTTGCACTTGAGCAGCCAGCGGCGTGGAGTAATACCGTTGGTTTTATTGTTGAACCGTTCCGGGTACATCTCATAAAAATCTTTAAATACCCTGGTTTTTAACAGGTTGGAGTGTACCTGGGCCACCCCGTTGATGGAGTGACTTCCCACTATGGCCAGATGAGCCATACGCACATGTTTGCCGCCATCCTCGCCTATGATCGACATATCACGCAGTCGCCGCTGTTCATTGGGGAAACGGCGTGCCACCTCTTCCAGGAGGCGGTGATTGATCTCATAGATGATCTGTAAATGGCGCGGAAGCAGACGGCCAATCAGATCAACCTGCCAGGTCTCCAGGGCCTCGGCCATCAGGGTATGGTTTGTAAAGCCAAAGGTCTTGACGCAGATATGCCAGGCCTGTTCCCAGCCCAACTCTTCTTCGTCCAGGAGGAGACGCATCAACTCCGGAATGGCGATGGCTGGATGGGTATCGTTGAGCTGCACTGCGACCTGGTCGCTGAACTCGGCAAAATCCGAACTGACCTTTTTGAAGCGGCGCATGATGTCGTGAAAAGTGGCGGCAACGAAAAAATACTGCTGCCTGAGGCGCAGTTCACGACCAGCATTAAACTCGTCCGAGGGGTATAACACCTTGGAAATGGTCTCAGACTTTACCTTGCTCTTGACCGCTTTGATGTAGTCACCGGCATTGAAAAGGTCGAGATCCAGCTCACGAGATCCCTTGGCAGTCCAGAGCCGCATGTTGATGACATGATCGTTGCGATAGCCAGGTACCATGGTGTCACAGGCCATGGCCATCACATCCTCAGTATCCACCCACTGAACTCGGTAGTTACCTTTTTCGTCAAGATAGGTGTGAACCCTTCCACCGAAATGAACCGGGTTGACAAAAGAGGTGCGCTGAAATTCCCAGGGGGTTCCGTAGCGCATCCAGGAATCAGGCTGTTCCATCTGATACCCGTCTATCATTTTCTGATAAAAAAGCCCATACTCATACCGAATACCATAGCCGTAGGCCGGGATCTTCATGGTGGCAATGGAGTCAAGAAAGCAGGCTGCCAGCCTTCCCAGGCCACCGTTTCCCAGACCTGCGTCTTCTTCCATTTCCCGGATGGATTCCAGGTCATTGCCCAGTGCTTCCAGTCCCCCGGCGGCCTCATTCATCAAGTCCTGGCTGATCAGGGCATTACCCAGGGAACGCCCTACCAGGAATTCCAGGGAGAGGTAATAGACCCGTTTTTTATGTTCTTTATAAAAAGTCTGCTGGGTTGCAACCCATTTTTCCGCAAGAATTTCCCGCAGGGCATAAGCCAGAGCCATGTAGGTGTCCCGCTGTCCTGCCCGTTCCGGATCTCGTCCCTGATAACTGAGCAGATGGTTGCGCACTGCGTGCTTGAACCATTTAACCGCATTGTTACCGGTGAGGCTGGAACATTTGCAGACATCTGTCAAATTTCTTTTTTTATCCATTACTTTTATCCTTTGTATTGAATCCAATAATATATAAATAATAGCGGAAATGATTGTCAGATGCAACAGCTAATCTTTTCTATGCGTTTGTCAGCAAATACCGGCATCCTTCATTTCAGGCGAAAAGTAGTTGACACTTTCGGCAATACATTACTCCCGCAAAGTTCCTGGTTCCCAGGTAAGCG
>DAOVTM010000231.1 GCA_030633145.1 Desulfobulbaceae bacterium | reverse complement strand
TTGAGACTTCCCTTCCAAAAGCTCTCAAGAAAGGAGGTATACTTCCTTTACCAGGGAGCCTCAAGGAGGAGGTTTCTCGCCTGACCGGCAAAGCCTATTAGGCTCACACCAGCAGAGCTGGTGGTTTTATTTACATAATAATAAGAGAGGGCAGATCTTTACCCGGTTCACACCCGGCTATAATCACCTGAACCTGATTCCAGTCAATCATCCTGAAACCATTTGATTGCGGGGGCATCTTTGGTACAGACGCATTGGTCATCTTTGCAAAAATCGAGTGAAACCAACGCATCCAGGTATGGCTTCGCAGATCCTCTCCAAATAACTGTTTGCATGCCTGGTTCAACAGATGATTATAGACAAGAAAAATATAGTCAATATCGTGAGTACAGTAATGCCTGCACCGCATTAAGGCCAGGATGGATTTACCAGTGCCTGGACCACCGATTATAAGATGCTGCCCTTTTCCCGGCAGCCTGAGACCATTCTCCTGCTCTTTGCTGAGCTCCTGGATTCCTGGGAGTTTAAAGGTACGTTCATTCATGTCTTATTCAGACTGCATAAATATTGCAGTCGCAATTTTGCAATTTCAAGCAGATAGATCTTGACGACCTCTGGTTCCCATGCTCCTGCGTGGGAACCTTGTTTGCCGATCCAGCGGCTGTACAGGACAGACGGAGTCTCGCAGGCTCGCTTACCTAGAGCGTAGGAACGAGACTGCCATAAAATTTAAATAGGATACATGTTTGTTATCAAATTTTATGAAACATAATCCAGAAATGGTGAAATCCCGCTTACTTCATCACCCTTAATAAATATCCTGTCAAGGAGAACATTCCCATATAAACAAGCAGTTTCAGGAATCAGCGCACAACCATGACAGGCAGCCCGATTGAGAAGATTCGCTCCCTGCCCCTCATGTTCCGAGCAAACCGGATCAAGAGAACACCATTGAGCATGGTCAAATACATTGGACAACAGTTTTAAAAAACGCCTGGGCTGGGCCAGTTCTGTTAAACCTCCCAGGGAACCGGCAATATCAGGCACTGCCACATAAATGAGGATACCGGACATCTTGCCCTCACTGCAATAGAGCCGTTCACATAATGATGCCGCTGGATACCCGGCCTCTATTTCCAGTTGGCGAATGAGGAGATGGGCAATGGTATGGAGGAAAAGAAATCGTGGGGTTACATTGATTTCGCTTGCAAAGGTCAATCCTGAGGCGGCAAAGCGGCGGAGAAAATCCTTGGATCGGTTTTGCAGGGCAGGTTGTTGTTCCCATTGAGTGAGAAGATCTTCCCGGAAATTGAAAAATATCCCCTCACCATAGAGTTTCAGGGCTGGCAGCCAGTCACTCTTGCCGATAATATCAGGGGGAATAACAGGGTAATCTGATTCCTCATCCACTTTACGGCTGGAGGCAACCTTACGCTGAAACCCCTCATACACCCGGATAGCCTTGAGCCGGTTTACGGAAACAAGATGGTCAATGGCTGAGACTATTGTATGTAACTGACTGTCCTTTGTCAGTTCACTGGTAAGGGCCTGCCATGATTCTGTATGATGCCGGGTAACAAAATCTTCATCATCTTCCATGTTTGGAATTATTTTGCTCAGGGCATCGTATTCATCTTCGAGAAGAAGGGATTTGGTAAAATGTTTTCCGTACAGCGGATATCCCTTTTCCACTTCCTCTATTGCTTGCTTGATTTCTTGGTCACTGCATTGCAATTCCCTCGCAGCCTGACGGATGGAAGTTTTTCTCGCAAGCGGTGTCTTTGCATCCTGAATCTGTTGCTGGATAGATGTTCTGGCGTAGAGGCGATCCAGAACCGTACCTTTGCGAATCCGCGATTCAGGTGGGATGACCAGGGCATCGCAGGTTACGGGAGAGTGAATACGGGTATCATTAATTTCCAGTATTTCAGCAGGTACTTTTGTGGGCTTATCTGGTGGCTGCTTGATCCAGGGCTGACACCACAGGTTTGCATACGCCATTCGTTTTGCATGAAGGATGGAATTCATGGCATTGCAGCGACTGCAACGCACCTGTTTTTGTCCACCCCGGTCAATGAACCTGAGATAGGGTTGTTCAATATCCCGGCGGCACTGCCTTTGTTGCTGCCCGGCTCCGTTTTCATGGGCTAAAGAATGCCAGGGAACATCAGCAAGATGACCATCCGGGTGTACCAGTACCCGTGACACCTGCTCCAGGAGCGGTTTCTTTGTGCAAATTTTCGGGTTTTGTTCCTGACAACGGGGTTTCTCACTGGCCTGCTTCCGCCAAGGATCATAATGGAGCAGGCCGCATTCCGGACACTGTGTCCATCTTGGAAAACGAACCGCAGGAATACAGACACCGTCAATCTGACCATTGTCCAGTTCCTGTGCCTGGGGCGGTTCCCGCAATACCTGTTCAATACCCAGGGCAGAACGTACCCGGTCAACATGGTTGATGATCCTGCCTGCCGGGCTGTTGTCCCGGTTTGTCCATTCCCGGATATCCTTGATTGTCAACAGGCAATGTGAACCCCGGACAATCGCCCCAACAGAGCAGCGATGAAAGAGATGCGACAGGCCAACCGGTAAATGGTTTTTCATAACAGGTTTTTCATAACAAAATTATCACAGGGTCTTTACCAGAGCAGTATTTTCAACTGTCCGCATGGACTGCAGGGTCTGCCATAACCCGCTGATCCGGTCGTCATGGTTATACAGGAGCCGGTCTTTTGCCTTGTCTTTATCAGCAACCTGATAGCAGAGCATTCTCTTATTGTTTCGGCATTCTTCAGCTTTTATATGCCATTGCACGACGAGCCGGTCAATATCACGGGCGGTTTCCTGCCATTGTTTGCTTTCATCCTCTAAGGAACCCTTTGCAGGATTTGCAGCCATAATAGCCTTTTTGCATCGCTGCTTTAAGGTTGCAACAACTTTTCGCACAGAGGTATCATCCTGAACAAAATCTCCAGCCTGATGGTTTTTCAGGAGATGAGTACATGAGTGACGGATAGCAATCACCAGAGCCGCATGCAGGGCGCGGGAACGGGCCTGATGGGTAAAGGGGGTCACACTGGTAGGTTCAACAAAACGGTAAAAGGATTCATGATAGGGGCGAAAATTTTCATAATGGGACAGGCTGCGGCTCTGATCCCGATAATAGTTTGCCACTACCAGACCAGGTACCCTGCTGCGGCCAACCCGGCTGCTGGCCTGAATATACTCTGCGGTGGTCAAAGGTTGGCCGTTAATGATCATCAAGGCAAGGCGGTCAACGTCCAGGCCCACAGAAATCATATTGGTGGCCAGCACTGCGTCAAGGCAATCCTGACTGGTGCGGGGGTTTTCAAGCTGGGAAAATGTTAGGGCGTTTTCCTCTGCACTGGCAATGCTGGTGAGCTGCACAGGGTGCGGAGCTGCTCGTTTGATTAGTTGTTTGCCTCTTTGTTTGCCAGTGTGACCGCTTTCCTGGAGGATCTCCTCTTTGAGCCGCTCAACCAGCTCTCGAACCGAGGTCACAATACTGTTATGGCTGTTGGTCACCCCTTTCAGACTCCCGTGATAGACAACCATTGTCCACCAGGCTTCAAGAAGATCCTCTCTCTCCTGCTCTCCTTCCTGAAAAACAGCCTCGGGTGCAACATGGAGGGCAGCGGCCAGGGGAGCCAGGCAACGCTGCCGGTTGAGCATTGGAGCCAGATACCCCACATACAGCCGGCCCGGTTTTTCAGTCAGGGGTACTGTTTTGGCAAACCAGGAATCATCGCAGGAAAGACCAGGGGGTGGAAAGATTGCCAGTTTACGGCCATAGAGCTGTTTTACCTGTTGGCTTGCCATGCAGATAGTGGCGGTTGAGGCGATATATTTGGGATACACTCCCCGCTGAATCAGGACAGTATCAAGGGCAGCCTCATACAACCCGGCTATGGAACCTAAGGCACCTGCGATGAGGTGCAGTTCATCCTGAATAACCAGTTCCGGCGGTCTGGACAGAGGGGTTTGCGAAGTGTTTCCTGAAAGATTGCCGAAAAAACTGTCTGCCCTGTCATCCCAGGCCAGCCGGGCAAATTTATCAATGGTGGCAAGGAGCAGGGTGGGTGGATTGGTATAGAGTGCCTCATCAACAATATTACAGGGAAGTTGCTGCCGGGCAAAGGGGCAGCTGACAGAAAAACTCTCAGGAAAATTTTCATTATTACAGAGAAAATGAAAGGAGTCAGAACCAGCCTGAAAACTTTTTACAGGATGAAATGCAGTGCCGCACCAGGGACAACTGTCCAGCACCAGTTTTTGTGTTGCTGTACCATGTTCAACCGCTTTGCGAACCTCATTCAGGGCAATATGAAAGGTGTTGGGACTTGTTGACCTGCCAACCCATAAGCCAACTGTAATCGGTTCCCTTCCCAGTTCAGGATTTTTCCAACGGATCAATTCCAGGGCGCAGATCATCCGGGTTGCCCGTTGATACTGCTGCACGGTCAACAGGCGCAGGGTATAACGCATGAGAACGGTTGTTCCGCCACCTGATGCGGCAAATTTCATTCGCCGCCAGGCTATGATAAATGCAATCAACCCCAGATAAGCCTCTGTTTTACCACCCCCGGTTGGGAACCAGATAAGGTCAACAATATCCCTGAATTCATCCTTTCCATGCACCGATGAATGAAGAGCCATGAGCAGGAAAGCCAGTTGAAAAGGTCTCCATTTATACGCTGTTGCCGGTCGTGCGCTTCCCTTGTTCACAAGGTCAGCCTGCATCATCTGATCCAGCATTGCCTGATTGGCAAAGGAAAAAGCTCTAGTTGCGATACTGTCAGTACGCAGGAGTGTCACGCCCTGCCGCATCCGTTTACATGCGGTATTCATTCGCCTGGTAATACGGGCGGCTGTTTTTTGTTCGTTTGCGCTATAACTCTGTGCCTGTTTTTCCTGTCCCGTAATCCAGTGGTCATAATCGGCAGTAAACTGTTCCAGTTCATCAAGGATTGATGATTGTTCAATCTTAAGATCAACTCCTGCGGCAAGACGGGAAAAACTCAGGATATCGGTTGCATTGCCGACATCTGCGGTTACCTGCGGAACTTCAACCTCTGGCAGGAATTCTGATTCTATTGTCCTGACCTTTCCCTGATGAACAGACCAGTTCACCGCCGCGCCATGGCCCACCGCATAGATGTGCCTGTCCCTGTATTGCAGTTCAAGCTCAAGCTCTTCTTCGTTTAGCAGGGCATGGTCAACACGGGGATAGGCACCAACCTCTCCTGCTTCGAGGACACAGCTAAGCTTGACTTCAAATAAAGAGTGCTGGTTGCGATCACGCAGGTATGTTTTTGGATCACTTTGTGTATCCAGTTCCTGCTTGTTGAACAGGGATACCGTTACTATCCAGCCATCGGCAAAGGGTCGCCACAGCAGGTCAATACCAGCTCGGGCGGTCGTGTTACCCTCGGCTTTTTCACCGGTTATCTCCTGAAAAACCTCTTTCCGTTCTCTGAATCGTTTCCGCTCAGAGGTATCAACTCTACAGGTTACTGCTTCCCGGTCTCCACCAAGGGGGATGCGACGATATTCTCTGCTACGAAATCGGCCGAGTTCATCTTTTTCTCCGCCTGATTGATATCGTACCGCAGAGCTGATAACCTGAAACTGTATCTGTTGACCTTTAACAAAAAAGGAAAAACCCAACGAAGAAGGGGGGATGTAACGGGGTGGTTGAGCCGTGACCGGTTTTATGCCTTTGGCCTTTTTGTTTTCGCTATTTTCATCAGATAAGGCTGTATCCTCATCCTCTAAATCCGAATCCGGCGTTATCAATGCCGGATCAAGACCTTCCTCGCCACGAACAACCGGAAACAGGACACCAGTGGGGTATCTTTCCAGAGGCGAGGTTTTGTGCAGGGTTTCATGTATGGATGCCGGGCCGATGAGCTGGCTGCGAAGCCAGCTGGTCAATCGTTTTCTGTTTTCAGGGTAGGAACTCACCGGGGACTGTTCGTGTTTCCAAGGGCTGCTTTTCCTATTTTTTCCGCTGCATCCTGAATATCCACAGCAGTTATAATATCAAGTTCTGATTCAGCGAGAATCTTTCTCCCCTCCTCAACATTGGTTCCCTCCATCCGCACCACCACGGGCAGATTGAGGCCGGTTTTTCCAGCCGCCTCCACAACACCGGTTGCCAGTATATCACAGCGGAGGATACCGCCGAAGATGTTGATTAAAATGGCTTTGACAGCCGTATCAGACAACAGGATGCGAAAGCCGTTCTCGATCATCTCGGCGTTGGCTCCGCCTCCTACATCGAGGAAGTTGGCCGGTTCGGCTCCGGCCTGTTTGATGATATCCATGGTGGCCATGGCAAGACCTGCTCCATTGACCATGGTGCCGACATTGCCGTCCAAACGGATATAGTTGAGGTTATGCTTTTTGGCAGCAACCTCCAGGGGATCATCCTCAGAGTCGTCATAG
>DAOVTM010000437.1 GCA_030633145.1 Desulfobulbaceae bacterium | reverse complement strand
CTATTACCACCACCCATCAGGACGGAACTGTGGAGGTGTTTCGCCGCCATGTGCCTACCTGGGCCTTTATAAGTTGGAAACCGGGTGTGAGATAGTTCTTGAATGTCAAATTACGAAGAGAACAAACAGAACAAATTATGTTAAATAAACTATCAAAACTCAGGAAAAATACCAGGGAAACGGAAAACATTCTTATTCTCGGCCTGGGCGGTATCGGCTATTACCTTGCCAGACGGCTGCTCCATGAAGGCTATTCGGTCACCGTTATAGAACCTAATGACGAGCTGACCAGACACGCCGACGGCAACCTTGATGCTCGGATCATCACCGGCAATAGTATGGACAGTAGCTGCTGGAAAGAGGCCGGAGCCGACCGGATGGACTACCTGATAGCGGTGACAGACAGCGATGCCGTCAACATGCTGACCTGTATGATCGGTGATAAATTCGGCATTGAGTGTAAAATCAGCAGGGTACGTTCCCATGATTTTGGCGGTGCAGACTCGCTTCTGCAGGGAGAAGACCTGAAAATAGACCTCTTTATTCATCCTGAAGAGTTGACTGCCCAGGAAATCGCCCGTCTGATCAAGCGAACTGCCGGTGACGAAATCATTGATGTAGCTCTGGGGCAGATGCAGGTGCTGGCGGCGCGGATCTATGATGATTCTCCCCTGGCAAATAAAAATCTCATTGAAATTGGCCAGACCTTTAACGAGTTCCCCTTTCGGGTGGTGGCTGTTTCCCGAGGGATCACCACAATCATTCCCGGCGGCACCCATGAGATTCTGCCGGGCGACCAGATCCTGATCATGGCAGACAAGGAACATCTGTCCGGCCTGATTGAGCTGACCGGTATCCACCAGCAGTGCAGACAACGGGTATTGATCCTTGGTGGCGGACTGGTTGGCCGCCGCATAGCTGAACTACTGGGGAAGACCTTCCAGGTCAGGTTGATTGAACGGGATGCGAAGCGAGCCACAGAACTCACCAACGATCTGCCCGATACCGAGGTGCTTCTGGGGGACGGCTCAGATAAGAATGTCCTTGAAGAGGCAGGACTGCTGGAAATGGACACCTTTATCGCCACCACCGGCACAAACGAGACCAATATCATGAGCTGTCTGCTGGCCAAACAGCTCATGACCGGAAACTGTGAAGGCTCGCTCTGCAGCCTGAAAAAAACCCTCTGTCTGGTCAACAAGGAAGACTATATGGTGCTGGCCTCAACCAGCGGCTCAGATATTGTCCTCAACAAAAAAATCCTGGCCGGCAATGAAATCCTTACCTATATCCGCCGCAACGAGGTTCTTTCGGTTATGCACATGCACGGCTTTGATGCCGAGGTCGTGGACCTGATCACTGCACATGGCGCACCGGTTACCCGAAAGCCCCTGGCAAAGCTGGACACCTCCCTGGGTGGTCATATTATCATCGGCAGTATCTTTCGGGACGGGGTCTGGTCAACAGCCGTGGGTACCACCCATATTCAGGAAGGTGACCGGGCCATTGTTATCTGTAATGCGGATTATCTCAAGGAGGTTCGGCACTTGTTTTCCGCATGAGGAACCTTACCGGGAAGAATAACGGCTTACTGTTCAGTCCCCTAAGTCATCTTGTCGGCAAGTAAGTTGTAGGTTATACTATACCTGATGCGGGCTTGTCCTTGTTAAACACTTTTCAGGGCAATGTCGAAAAACAACCAAAGAAATAACCCCTGGACAGATAGATGAAACCACAGCTACTCTTTTTAATTTTAGTTATTTCCTTTTTATCCATAGGAAACAGTGTACACGCTAAACCGTATGTTATTACCCAGGTGGTTGAAGGGGGGATAGACAAAGTTGGTCGCGTGATTCTTGAAGAAGCTTACAAACGCATTGGTGAAAAGGTAACCTTTAACTTTCTTCCCGGTGAACGTGCCCTGGAAATGTCAAATAACGGTGAAACAGATGGGGAGATGTTCCGTGTGGACAACATGCAGGAGAAGTATCCCAATCTGGTGAAAATCCCTACCTCCTATATTCAAGTTGAAAACGTGGTTTTCACCAAAGCACTGAATATTCCTGTCACTAGTTATGAAAGCCTGAAACCGTATCGTGTTGGTTTTCGGATTGGTTTAAAAGCCGCAGAAGCCGGGACAGCCGGGTTTGCTCAAGTGTACAGAGTAAAAACGATGCAACAGGCATTTTTAATGTTGGATCTGGGTAGAGTGGATGTGGTAATTGATGGCCGCCTTGTGGGGTTGAGCCAGGTAGAAAAACTCGGCCTGCAAGGAGTCAGGATTCTGGACGATCCGGTGAATCGAGTACCCCTGTATCATTATCTTCATAAAAAAAATCAATCCCTGGTGCCAAGACTCGATGCAGCCTTTCAATCCATGCTCAAAGATGGAACTATTGATAAAATTATTGGTAAGTAATTAACGAAATAACTGATAAGATGACAGATGGAGCAGCCGCATAAATGGTTGAAGAAAATACTGTTACACCCTTTAAGTGGAAAGATTCACTTGGCGCAAAACTGCTGGAAAAAGTTTTTTCATACTACGTTATAGTGGCCGTTACTGTCACCGTGGCTCATATGGCATCTGAGTTTTACCGTGAAAAAGATGGTATCCAGCATGAGTTAATCAATATTGAGGAAACACTTAAATCATCATTACAATATGCGGTTTGGTCCTTGGATCTTGAGCAGATTGACAGAATAGTGAACGGTATCACCTTGCTTCACTCGGTTGCATGCGTAAAGGTGGAGAATGAACAGGGCAGGATAATTGCGATATCCGGTGCGGCAACAGGCATAAATGAGAGCCACTCGAAGCAAAAGAGTCTCAGAGATGCAGTAACTGAAATATATAAACATTCGTTTACCCTCTACGACACCTCAGGCAACAAGCAGCTCAATATCGGAAAAGTCACACTCTATTCAAGTTCAAATGTGGTGATAGCCAGAGTTAAAGTTAATTTTCTCTTTATTGTTGTTAATGCCATTATCAAGACCATTGCACTTTGGCTGCTGGTGATATGGTTTACCCGGAAAATATTTTCTGCTCCACTCTCAAGATTGCTCTCAGCAATTACCCTGCTTGATCTTGACCACGGATGCAACGACAGGATTGACCTTCAACTGACGGATAAAGGTGAACTTAAAGCGCTTGAGAATGCGTTTAACAAGATGGCAACACGACTGTGTACCAGCCATAATCAACTCCTGGATTTTTCTGTTGGCCTGGAAAACAAAGTGGAAGAGCGGACAGCCGCATTGCAAAGTGCGTCGCAGAGCGCAGAGCAGGCCAACCGGGCCAAATCCGATTTTCTT
>DAOVTM010000334.1 GCA_030633145.1 Desulfobulbaceae bacterium | reverse complement strand
GACCATTGAAGAGGGCTTTATTCTTGATGTGCTGGCCAATTTACACCACCTATAAATCCTATTATGAAATAGAAAAATCCATTGCCGATAATCCGTTGTTTGACACGGTAAAGGCGCAGAAAAAACTGCGTGCCTATGTTGAGCGGGATAAACGCACCATTGCCACCAAGGCCGAGATTATGATGGAGCATTTTATCGGTAAGGTGGTAAAGGGCAAGAGGCTCAAGGGCAAGGCCAAGGGGATGGTGATTACCCAGAATATTGTATCGGCAATCCGCTATTATCTCGCCATCCAAAAGATTGTTGCGGACAAGGGAAGTCCCTTTAAAGTTGCCATCTCCTTTTCCGGCAACAAAACCGTGGACGGCATCGAATATACTGAAACCAGTATGAACGGCTTTTCTGAAAAAAATACCCGTTATAAATTTGACGGGGATGCGTACCGGATACTGGTGGTGGCCAATAAGTATCTGACCGGTTTTGATCAGCCCCGGCTCAGCACCATGTATGTGGATAAAAAACTTCAGGGAGTGCTGGCGGTACAGGCGTTATCACGGCTCAACCGTTCGGAACTGCAACTGGGAAAAAAGACTGAAGACCTCTTTGTTCTTGATTTCTTTAATACGGTTGATGAGATCCAGAACTCTTTTGATCCGTTTTATACCTCGACCACCTTGAGTCGGGCAACGGATGTCAATGTGCTGCACGAGCTGAAGGGTGTTCTGGATGATGTGGGCGTTTATGAGAGCAGCGAGGTGGAATCCTTTGTTGAAAAGTATTTTGCCGGTGTGGATGGTCAGGAGCTCAGCCCGATTATAGACGGTGCCGCAGATCGCTTTAATACCGAGCTGGAACTGGAGGATGAGGATAAGGTCGATTTCAAGATCAAGGCCAAGCAGTTTGTGAAGATCTACAGTCAGATGGCCTCAATCATGCCGTTTGAAATCATTGCCTGGGAAAAGTTGTTCTGGTTTTTGAAATATCTCATTCCCAAGCTGATTGTGGTCACCAGAGAGGATGAGTTGATAGATGAACTGCTGGAATCGGTGGATCTGTCCAGCTATGGGCTGGAACGTACCCGGCTGAACCATTTCATCGGCTTGGACGACAGTGAAACCGAGCTGGAGCCGCAAAATCCCAATCCCAGAGGGGCGCATGGTGGGGATGAGGAAGTTGATCCTCTGGATGAAATCATTAGAACCTTTAATGAACGATGGTTCCAGGGCTGGGATGCCACACCCGAAGATCAGAAGGTGAAATTTGTCACCCTGAGTCGGCATATTCAGGCGCATCCTGATTATCAGGAAAAAGTGGCGGAGAATAAGGATATGCAGACCAGAGACCTGGCCTTTAAGAAAATTTTGGAAGAGGTTATGTCGCAACAGCGACGGCAAGAACTGGAGTTGTATAAACTGTATGCCAAGGATGATGCCTTTAAAGTTTCTTTTTTTAATACTATGTTGCGGATGACAGAGGGGGGTGGGGCTTTTGTTTGATGGGTGGGTTTTATTTGCAATTTGCGAGACTCCGTCTGTGGGAACCTGAATTGCCGATCCAGCGGCTGTCATAGGACGCAGGAGCGTCCAAGTTGCATTCCCACGCTGGAGCGTGGGAACGAGGGATTTGCGAGACTCCGTCTGTAGGAACCAGTGGGGAAATGTTAAATTAATTTTGCATTAGTATTTACTTCACTGTTCACTGTTCAAAATCAAACCCGTATTGAATATCGTCATACCGTTCAAGATGCCTGATGATCTTCTTTAAACCGTACAGATTATTGACTGTAAAATAGACCTCCCAGTCCGTGTTGCGGGTCTTTTTCCTGCTTAGCCGCTGGATTTCAGAAAGACACAACTCCTCCGGTGCCACTGAGAGCCAGCTGAACAAACGATTCCTGCTAGTAGCCATAATAATGATCTTCTGCGTTTTCTCCACCCTGGTGATGCGCTGTTTCCAGCGAACCTCCACATCATCTTCCCGCTGGAATTTCAGTTGTCCCAGCTGGGGGCAGGTCTTGCTGTGCAGGGATATGCCCCGCTCACTGAGCAGCCCCATTATGCCTCTGTCAACAGGGGTAGGTTTGCAGCAGTTGGATGATCGTACCACCACCGGGTCAACGGTGGTCAGTTCGATCCGGTTGAAGATACCGGTGGGGGTATCCAGCAGGTCTTCACCAACATAGAGACCTTGGCTGATCTCATAGATCAGTTCTCGTATCCGCAGTTGTCCCTGACCGATTTTTTTCAGCAGGTCATCCATGGATTCCAGCTGGAAATAAGTCAGGATATCAGCCATACCCGGCTTTTCAAGCAGGTCGTATGGAAGGCCGTAGCGCAGCATCTCCTGTTGCAGGACAGACTTGCCGATTCTGCCGAGAACAGGTTCTCTTCGTTGGTTAAATGCCTTGGTGAGTTCACTGCGGGCCTTGGGGGTCTGACAGAGAGGCTGGACATCAGGGGAGAAGTGAACCGGGGTTCCCTGGCGGGTAATTTTTACCACGTCGCCGTCTTTCAGCTTGTCTGTCGGCTTGGCGCGGTGGTTGCCAATCAGCGCACCAGTGCAGGTATGCCCGATGTCAGTATGGATGCGGAAGGCAAAGTCAAGGACAATGGAGCCGACAGGGAGGTAGTGCAGGTCTCCCTGGGGGGTGTGGGCGTAAATTTCCTTGCGCCCACCTGCGGCAATCATGTCCCGGTAGGAAAGGGTCTTGTCACTGCCCAGGATATCAAACATCTCCTGAATCTCATTGACAAATCGTCCCTTGTTCTTGCCGGTGGGCTTCCAGTCCCGAACCAGCCCACGCTGAGCCCGGCGCGCCATCTCTTCAGTCCGGATTTTGAAGAGAAATTTACGCCCATCGATAATGGTCTTGGCGTGTAATCCCTGGTAACCGGTTTGTTTCGGATTGGCGATAAAGTCACGGATGGTGCGTGGGATGGGAGGATACAGTTTGTTTAAGGCCCCAAGTGCCCTGTAGCAGCAGCTGCGCTTATCCACCAGAATCAGGATTTCCTGGGCGATTTCCAGTTCCTGGCGGAGTACCTTGTTTTTGGCATCAAAATAACCCCATAATCCCTTAGTGCGCAGGGATGCCTTGCCCTCCACCTTGGCCTCATTCATGGCCCATTGTACCTCGGTTACCAGCTCGTTAGCGCAGGGGTCTTCTTTCAGCTTGATGATTTGGCGTGAAATATTGTTTCGTTGCCTGGGGAATTTATAGGTGAGAGCCAGGGTGTATAATTCTCGTTTAATGTTATACATGCCAAGGATGGTTGCCAGGGGCGCGTAAAAATCCAGGGTCTCTTCGGCAATCCTCTGTCGTTTATGGTTGGGCATAGAGCCAAGGGTGCGCAGGTTATGGAGGCGATCCGCCAGCTTGACCAGCATAACCTCGGGCCTGGCAGCAGCACCGGTGAACAGTTTGCGGTGGACGTTTTTTTTAAAGGTCTGTTTATCGGTGCCGGGATGTTTAACCTTGGTACAGCCATCGACAATGACGGCAACATTTATGCCGAATTTTTCCTGAATCAGTTCCTGGGTAACATAGTCAACATCCTCAATTGTATCATGCAGGAGTGCAGCGGCAAGGATTTCCGGATTATGAATATCCAGTTCCTGGGCAAGGATTTGTGCCGTATAGCAGGGGTGCATGATGTAGGGTTCACCTGATTTGCGCATCTGACCCTCATGGGCGTTATAGGCGAAGTCCAATGCCTCCAGAAAAAGGGATGTTTCCGGACCGCTGCCGATCATCTCCTTCATCTCCTGCTGGTACTTTTCAAGATTAAATTTTTTATAATGCATCAGGGTGTCCCTGCTCTTTCAGCGGTGTTTTGTAATAAATTCTTTGTGATAGTGAATATTTTGTTTATAGTGATAAGACTATATACATTCATACTATCAAACAGGAGTCCAATGGCAAGAAGAAAAAAGCGGATTTCAAAAAGGCCGCACAAGAGTCCCCAGACCATAAGCAGGAATTTAAGCAGCAGACTGCTGGCCTTTCTTAATCTTCAGAACAGGATGGTTTCCACGGCATGGATCCATGATAATTTTGCTAAGTCCCTCAGTAATCGTAAGACTATCAGGGAAGCCCTGCATGCCCTTGAAAGGGATGGTAAGATCCGCCGTGATAGAAAAAAATGGGGCAGGGTCGTTAAGGGGCCACTTGTCAGGGCAATCTTATCCATGACCGCCAAGGGGTTTGGATTTGCGGTACTTGAGGGGAATGTCGCAAAGAAACAAAAGGACATCTTTATACCGCCCTCTGGGCTCAAAGGAGCCAGCCATGGGGACGTGGTGATGGTACAGGTGGTGGATACCTCCCGTCGCCCGGAAGGACGTATCGTTGAAGTGGTCAAGCGGGGTTTTAAACGACTTTGCGGGGTCTATGTTGACGGCGGTAACCTGGGCTATGTGACTCCAGATAATGAAAAGATTCCCTATACTGTGCAGATCCGTTCCAATGATGCAAAGGGGGCGGAAAACGGGGACGCAGTGGTGGTGGAAATTATTGATTATGGTGAACACCAGCGGATGGTTACCGGCAAGGTACTGGAAATCCTGGGTTCTCCAGACACGGTTTCCGTACAGTTGCGCATGGCCATGGAACAGTTTTCCCTGGATCGTTCCTTTTCCAGAAAGGTACTCCGGGCAGCGGAGGGTCTTGAGGAGTTGACCGAGGTCAGCAGGAGGAGAAAAGACCTCCGTTATGTGCGGCACGTTACCATTGACGGGGAAACTGCCAAAGATTTTGATGACGGGATCTGTGTTCAGAAGACAAAGAAGGGGTTTCGTCTCT
>DAOVTM010000236.1 GCA_030633145.1 Desulfobulbaceae bacterium | reverse complement strand
GGTGGACATCGTCAAAATCCAGGCTGCCCTTAAAGGGTGGATTGGCAAGGATGACATCAAAATGATTCTCGGACTGAGCCGGAAAACGATCCGGAAAGCTATTGGACAGGGTATCCTGATAATGGATATCCGGGGAACTTATCCCGTGCAGCAGCAGGTTCATGGCCGAGATGCGCAGCATAGTGGCATCAAAGTCAAAGCCGTGCAGCATCCGGTTACCAATATGTTCCCAGTGGTCTTCCAGCAGGTCGCCGGGATAATTTTTTTGTACCGCTCTATCCACCTCCACCTCTTCAACAAGATGGGGAGTGGAGTGGGTGCGAAGGAGATAGTGCATGGTTTCGACCAGGAATCCGGCAGTGCCGCAGGCCGGATCACCGACAGTCTCATCAGGCTGGGTTTCTGGATCAGCAGCTGCGCATCCTGCATGTTATTCACCCACCCCGGCCTCATCTAGGGCAATAGTCTTGAAATGGGGAAAGACCCGATCCCGAACCAGAGGCAGCATTTCTTCACCGCTCAGGTTCTGAAAATGGAACCAACGCAACTCCTGTTCTTTTTTTCCGGTTCGAGTGGCCCTTTTTTCATTGGCAGTTTCGTTGATGTCCAGCAGTCGGGCAAACATGAGAAAGGAGATCTGTTCAATGACCGACAGCGGGTTGGTGATGCCGCCGGTCCAGAATTCTTCCCAGAGTTTGTCGATTTTGGATTTTAGTTCACCTGTTATCATTGTTTCTTTTTCTCTTCGGGTTGGAATGTAGTTAAAATCTCAAAAAGATCATCCACGTCCTGATCTTTGGGAAAAACAGCATCAACACCACCACTGTCAATGAAGGAAAAGGGCGGTTTATCCAGTCGGTCGGTCAGTGAGTTAGCCACCCTGGTCTTACCGGTACCGGTGGCCTGGATGATCAGGGCCTTGCGGTGACGATCTGTGAACCGTTCCAGAACCAGGTGAATGGCCTCGTGCTGATAAATGCGGTCGGTTATCTCTTGTTTTATGGGGATGTTTTCAAGATGCTGTTTTTGATCTCGCTGGAATTTTACCAGGTATTGCAGGCTCTCCTTTGCGTAAAATCCGTAAACCTTACGATCCGGATAGCCCTGAGCATCGTCCCAGAGATAGACATCATACCCGTTGGTGTAAAAGATGAGCGGTCGTCTGCCATATTCCTTTTCCAGTCCGTCGGCATAGAATTTGGCCTGGGTGCGTCCTCTGTCTGCGCTGATAGCTGTTTTCTTGGCCTCAATCACTGCCAGGGGCTTGCCATCGTCGTCCCAGAGAACATAATCTATATAACCGACACCTGTTTTTGTTGGCTGATGTTGTACTTCAACTTCCTGTCCTATCTCATCGCTATCCTGTCCATGCAAGCCTATGTCCCAACCGGACTCAGACAGCATGGTGTCGATCAGGCGAAAGCGGGTTTCCTGCTCGTTGAACTCCAGGGTACTGGCAGCTCTTTTAGTTTCTTTTTTGTTTCCCGGTCTGAATCCTTGAACTGCTTGAATTGTGGAGGTTGAAATGGAGGACAGTCTTCCTTTTTACCGCTGCCGTAGGCAAGGTACAGCCAGCAGCCGATATCATACGCCTCCCGCAGGGCAGTTAAGGCTGTGTCGGTATGTATTGTCCCGCCATGGGCAGCAGTATTTCCCTGGATACGGAGGAAATGGAGTTTATCCAGCACTGCCTTTGCAAGATTGTCGCGAAACAGGTGTTGGTTGAGCAGATCATACAGGTTGGCCTGATATGGTTTAGGGTAATGGTGAATACTGTATATGGCAGCAACCACCTGTTCAGCAAAACTGCGCAGTTTTACCAGCCCGCTTCCAGGGTCAGGATAGGCGTATTGCTCGGCAAAGCTGCCCAGCAAGGACAGCTCAGGCCATTTGGCGTGAAGATGCTTAAAGTTGATGGAGATCATTCCAATAAAGAACGAAAGACTAATTCCCCTGAGCAATAGTCCGGATAATATCCGACTTACCAATCACCCCCACCAGTTTATCCCCATCCAGCACCGGCAGGGTATGGATATGCTTTTCAGCCATCAGGGTGGCGACCTCGTCCAGGCCAGTGTCCTGCTGCACAGTGACGATATCGGTCTCAAAGATATCCTCTACTCTGGATCCGGCCATCTTTTTCATCTCCTTTTCCATTTTATCCGGACTCTCTAAAAAGAAAAAGGCATCAAGAATGGCGATAGCGGTGGGGATATGTACCCTTTTATTCTGATATATGAGATCACTTTCCGTTACCACCCCGATAAGCCGCTGCTGGTTATCAAGCACCGGTGCGCCGCTGATACTGTTATTGGTAAGAATCTGGGCCAGCTCTCGAACCGGGGTGTCTCTGGTTACTGCGATTACATTGTCAGTCATCAGGTCTTTTGCTTTAAGCATTATGTAGTTACCTCATTATTAGTTAAGTTGATGGTGATTATCTTTTAAACCGGATAGTCATGAATTATGGCATTTTCTTTCAAAACGCATAACGCCTGAAACCACAGGACTTTTGCAGCGAAGCGGAAAAAATTCCTGTACATTGATTTGTTCGTTGTATCATGCCTTGACCAGAGTTATGCCCCCAATAAGTATGAAGCCAATACCTGCTATATAGTTTAAAGTTTTTGGGCTTATATAATTTGATATAAAACTTCCGGCAAGGACACCAATTGCTGATGCTACAATTAGAGCCAATGAAGCACCAAGGAATACAGTCAGTTTACTGACCTCTTTATCGGCGGCAAAAAGCATTGTAGCTAGTTGCGTCTTGTCTCCCAATTCTGCGAAGAAAACAGCAACAAAAACAGTAAGTAAAATTTTTATATCCATGCAAAATTCTTAATAGGTGAATTGATGATATGTGTACTAGTCACTCAATATTCATAACTCTTATATGGTTCCAGCATCTTTGCCATAGCCAGGGGCAGGGCGGCAGCAACCTCAGAGGCAAGAAATCCATGGGATTGTTTTTCCGCAAGAATATCCGCAGCCAGGCCGTGTGCGTACGTCCCGACCTGGGCAGCATCCCAGGGGGCGTAGTCCTGCACGAGCAGACCGCCAATCAGCCCGGCCAGGACATCACCCATTCCGCCGGTTGCCATGCCACTGTTGCCGCTGCTGTTAATTGCCCAGCAGCTGGAGTTCGCACTGGTACTGAGAACTGTGCCTGCCCCTTTTAAGACGGTTATAATCTCGTTATTATTGTTCACCTGTTCCTTTGACAGCCAGCTTGCGGCCTGGATACGGTCTTTCTGGATTTCTGCGGTGGACTTGTTGATCAGGCGGGACATCTCACCGGGATGGGGGGTCAGGATACGAGCCTCGGCTGGTTTGTTGATACAGTCCGGCTCCATGGCCAGCAGGTTGAGTGCGTCTGCATCAACCACCATGGGCAGAGCCAGTTCGCTGTACAACTTGTGAACCAGCTTTCCGGTATCAGCATTGGTTCCCAGACCGGGACCAAGCACAACTGCATCTTTATTTTCGGCTATTTCTTGTAGCAGGGTGTAATCATAGCTGGAAAAATACCTGGTGGAAGAGGGCAGGGCAACGGTCATGGCCTCGGGCAGACTGGTCTCAAAGATTGCATGGAGATCAGCGGGAACCGCCATAGTGACCAGGCCGCATCCACTGCGCAGGGCAGCCTGGGCTGCAAGAATCGCTGCTCCTGTTTTTCCTTCGGAACCGGCAACAATGAGCAGGTGACCAAAGCTGCCCTTATGGGTTGCCTTGTTGCGGGGATGGAGGAGGTTACCGGTGGAATGATCAAGAATTCGTCCGGGCAGCGATGCCTCTTCAACGACTTGGTTCGGGATAGAGATATCGATAACCTTGAGCCTGCCAACGTGTTCTCCCCCATGGAGAAAATGACCAGGCTGGGCCAGACCGTAGGTGACGGTCAGGTTTGCACGAACACAGTACCCCATGATCTCTCCGGTATCGCCGGACAGTCCCGAGGGGATATCCACGGCCACTACAGGCAGGTTGTGGCTGTGCGCAAAACCGTTCATCACCTGGACAACTGTGGCAAATCTTCCCTCCAATGTCCTCTTTAAACCGGAGCCAAACAGTCCATCCACCAAACTGTGGACAGGGCTGGAAAAATGAAGATCCCTGGTGTTTTTCCGCAGGGTTGCAATATCCTCCTCGTCTAGAACGGTCATGGTCTGGATCTGGAGTTTTTCGCACACTGAGGCGTTAATGGCCGCATCACCGCCTAATTTTTCAGGAGGAACAAGATAGACCAGGTAGGGGACACCGCCCCGTTGCAAGATGTGTCGGCCAATGACCAACCCGTCTCCGCCGTTGTTGCCGGGACCGATAAAAATGATTACGGTCTTATGGCAGACTGGACCGAAAGCAGCCTCCATCTGGTTGACGGTTTCCTTGCCGGCATTTTCCATGAGTACAATTCCTGGAATACCGATCTCATTGATTGTCACCTGATCCAGCAGCTGCATTTGGGTTGAGGTTGCAAGTTTCATGGTTGTGGCGTATTTTGTATTAGTGGTTGATGTGTTCAGCTTAGTATATACTTTTTTAGAATAAACAGCAAACTATCAGTATAAATGAATATTATTGTTTTTCAACAGAATGGTTCCGGCCAGCATAAGATCAGCGGTCTTAAAAATTATGGCAAAGATCTTGAAATCAAAGAAATAGTTTCCATTGACCAGGCTCTGCCTGATTTTATTGATGACCCGGAAGAGTTTATCAGCAGCTCATTTATTGCTGATCTTGTGCTTGACTATCTGCCTCATCCTGACCTGTCTCATTATTTGATCACTCTCTGTAAGGAGAAAAAAATCCCGGTGATTGCCTCGGGTAGGAAAAATTCAGATGCCATGACTCCTTTTACCTGCTGCGGACTTGGCCGCCATAAACGGCTTGGTGCTTATGGAGAAAGGTTTGGTTTTCCCGAGTATCGGGTGGAACTGGATGATGGGCAACGGATTGTGGTTCTTGAGGTGTTGCGGGGCGCGCCCTGCGGCGCAACCTGGGATATCCTGAGCCGGGTCATGGGATTGGAGGTTGAAGATGCCATGTCCACCCTGCCCAGGGAAATACAGTATCTTTGCAGTGCTAATCCAGGACGGTTTGATCCGATTACGGGTAAAAGTCCGGTGCATTATGCCGGGTATGTGCATCGGGCTGCCTTGAAAAAGGCATGCCGCTGTTATGGGTATAAGACAAATTCTATATCAACATGAGTAAAGTGAGCATCCTCAGTTATAATGTCTGTTATTCCAAGTTCATGCAGAACTATCTTGGAGAACAAGTATGTGAAAGAGATATCAGGTTTATCTTTGCCACTTTTAGCTGTCCGAGTTAATGGCTTTGTTAGCTTTTTCAATTTCACCCGATTCAATATTTTTAAGGGTTTTTTCTGATTTATCTTTCCACTCCGACATGCCATTAGCACTACGCCCCATAATAACGGAAGCAGCAGCTGATGGACTACTAAATAAATAGTCTGTAACAAAGATAAACTTGCCTTGTTCTTCTTTTATCACTTCATTCTCTATCAATTCATCTTTTAGCGAGCTAAAACTTTTGGGGAATGACGGAACGGATACTGATGCAGCTTCTGAATCTTTGAAAACAACAAACCCATCAACTACTCTTTTACCTCTGCCGGCAGCACCTCTAACCCCTTTTAGGTATAGCTCCTCAGAATTTGATTCTATACTTGTGCTTTCTTTGACCAATGGTTCAAAAACTTTAAAATTCAACGTATTAATCAACATACGGACATATTCGATAAATTCTTCCATTTCAGCTTGATCAGACTCTGAGATAGAAGATCTTGTCGGCCTATTACCATTCTGAATTTCATACCTTCCAGCATCAGAGGCTAATTCAAACAGCCTTGACAACACTACAGCTTCATTCCAGAATTCTTTTTCTGAAACATGTTGCACAAGTCTGGCATACACATTTTCTGCTTCACCGATATAAGCCTTTGGTTTTTTTGACGATAACACCGCCCCTCCAAATAGAATATATACAGCAGTACTTTTTAGCTCTTTTCGGTCAGCGCAATCCTTAACTTTTCCTCTTGGAATTCTATATGCCTTTCCTGTCCAATTTGATAGCTCACAAATGATTCTCCCATTTGGATCGGCATCCATGAGGAATAATTTAATTGTTTTTCCATACTTAGCTTGAAACATATAATTCCTGTAAGAAGATAAGGCATCATTCATATTGATGCAAAAGTAGTTGACACTTTCGAGGTTGCAACCACTTTTGGTGCATAAAATGCACCCTGCAAAATCTCGTTTTTGCAGAGTTGTAGGGTGTAAATGTTAAAAAGAAACCGTACAAAACAGTCTAAATCAAGGTAACACTTTCTCCC
>DAOVTM010000379.1 GCA_030633145.1 Desulfobulbaceae bacterium | reverse complement strand
ATGTGTATATCTTTCTTGACGGAGATATTATCTGGAAAATGAGCAGTGATGCTGTAACGCAGGATGAGGTTGTTGCCTCTGGTCTGGTTCCGCTCAGGGCAGAACCGGGTAACAAAAAACTGATTATCGCCCTCTACGGCGTGGGCGAACAAAACCCAATTCAGCATGAACAACTTCAAATTTACCACGGTTGCGGATACAGACGGAGATGGCTACGGGGACGATGATGACGCATTTCCTAATGATCCCAATGAGTGGCTTGATACAGACCATGACGGCATCGGCAATAACCGTGATCCTGACGACGATGGCGACGGCATATCCGATAGTATTGAAGAGGCTGGCTGTACTGATCCCCTGAACCCAGACAGTGACGGCGATACCCTGGCTGATGTAGGTTCTGACACGGATTTAGCAGTTTTCCAGCAGGATATGGATGATACAACCACGACCAATCCCTTGAATGGTGACACTAATGGTGATGGTACAGGAGATGGTGTTGAGGATAGTAACCATAATGGCCGAAAAGATGCAGGTGAAACCGATCCGACGATAAAGGATGGCAGTCATATTTTCTTCCCGATTATGGGTCAAGATGGCAAGGTAGTGATTATCTTTCTATAAGACTGGTTTAACCAATTCAGAGGATTAAAAGTTTATAATACTTTTTGCCAAGATCAATAAAATAAGTTGAACAATGAGGTTTTCAGCCTCAACTATCGGTATTCTTCATATTATGCGTAAAAATATTTTTTACTGGCTAATGCTTTCTGGTGCGCACAGCGCACCCTACCAACCAACCCGTGCAAATGGCACCGTGGGGTGCGCTGTGCGCACCATTGTTGCTATTTTTCCAGAGTTGATGAACTTCGTTAAATTTTTCCGGGTCAGCCTACTGACGGGATTCCTGCTGATGCCCTGTTTTTCCTGGGCAGGAGAAGATTTCTCTTTTGAATCCTTTGACTTTGATATTGAGACTATAGAGAAGAAAGCCCTGCAATGGGGCGGCTATGCAGAGATTACCTGGACTCATCAGGATGTAAATCAGGACTCGGTTTTTGCTTTCCTGAACACAAGAGATGACATGCCTGCCAACCTGGACAAGCTCAAGGGTACGCTCCAGCTTGATGGTCGTTATGACTTGAACAAGCTCCATTTTCACTGGCTAGTACAGGCCAGTGGTCAGGAGGATGACCTGGGCTGGCTTGATTCCGCTGATGCTTTTTCAGCCTACGCCTCATTTACCCTGTCCCCGAACCTGAGTTTCAACCTGGGAAAAAAGTCCTATAACTGGGGCAAAGGGTACGCCTGGAATCCGGCAGGCTTTATAAACCGGAAAAAAGATCCAGATAATCCAGAGGAATCAAGGGAAGGCTATATTACGGCGGAGGCAGATTTTGTTAAGAGCTTTGCCAATAATACCAGGTTGCAAAATATCGCTTTAACCACTGTGCTGCTGCCGGTACTGGAAGATGTCAATGAAGAGTTTGGACAACTCCATCACCTCAACCTTGCTACAAAACTCTCCCTGCTGTATGCCGACACCGACATTGACCTGCTCCTCTTTGCCGGTGACAGCCGACAAACCAGGCTGGGTATTGATTTTTCCAAAAACCTTGCCACCAATTTTGAGATCCACGGCGAGCTGGCCTATATCCCCAACCTGAACACAATCGAGCTGGCAGAGGATAATTCGGTCAGCAACAGCGAGCAGGATGCTCTTTCCCTCCTTCTTGGCCTGCGCTATCTCAGCCAGAGCGATATTACCACCATAGTTGAGTATTATTATAATGGCGGCGGCTATTCCACAGAGGAGATGGAGCAATTCTACGACTTTGCAGCACTGGGGGAAGCCAACGAGGCATTGCTTGCCAAGGCTCGTCAACTCAGCTTCCAGGGGTATGGCCGTCCCCAGCCGGGACAAAACTATCTCTATGCAAAGATAAGTAGAAAAGAACCCTTTTCCCTTCTCTATACAACCATCGGCCTGATCACCATGTTGAATGTTGACGATCAGAGTTTTGTCGTTACCCCGGAACTTATCTATACCCGGATCACCAACCTTGAGATGCTGCTTCGATTTTCTCTCTTCAGCGGGGGAGAGAATACAGAATATGGTGAAAAGCTGGCCGATAATAAATTGGAGCTTCGTTTACGCTATTTTTTCTGATGGTTTGTTCTGCTGAGAACTTATCTCCCTAACCCGGCCTACACCTGGAGCGTGGGAACATATAGGAACTACTGCAAAATTTAGGAACGACCGCAAAATTCACATGGGAGGCTAACTCCATACGTGCATCGGTTACATTCAGGGCAATGCCACTCTCTCCAGTCCCGACAGGTTCCACAGACCTCACAATGCCAGGTGCAATTATCCTGAACAACCTCATTCCAACAAAAAGAAAACCAATAAGATTCTCCGCATTCGGAACAATCGTACCCATTAATCAACTTCTTTAAAGGCACTTCTTCACAGTCGCAGGGTAACGTATATTTCTCTTTCAGTTCTTTTTTGCTTAATGAACTATACTCCTTTATATTCTGGATGGCACAGGTTGTCATCTTACTGATATCTATGCCGTTTAATGGGTTTTGACAATCAAGACATCCACATTGATCATCACAGGGTTCATTGTTCTTCAAACACTTACATCGTTTATTCGTACATCCTGACTTACATGTACAGTGAACTGTTTTTTTCATAATTTATCCCCTAATTATAGCTACCAACTTAAGGCGAGACAAGTCGCAACTTCAAACAGATAACTTTTATCACTCTCTGGTTCCCATGCTCGCTTACCTGGAGCGTAGGAACGAGAGTTGTGCGGAAATGTCTTGGCTAAAGTTGGTAGCCGTTAATGCCAAGCTGCCACTTAAGGCATGTCTAATCTTGCCCCCCTGCACTGAAAGAATGAGCGAGAGCAGTTCCATACCTTGGGGCTGTCATCAATAATCATAATAACAGCAGCATCCTATCAAAATATCCTGCATAGATCACGAACCTTGTTGCATTTAACTTTTCTTGAGATAGTATGAATACATTATAATAGCAAATTATGGTATCCTTTATTTGCCTGTTGACACTTACGCTAATCCAACCTACGGCTCCCAGCATAACTTGAAACAACAGGATGTTTTCCATAAAATTTAACAAGGATACACCAAAGACTATTTCCCTGTGAAAGATATATTACAAACAATACTCTCAGGGGCGGGCATTACTATCAATGGTGATAACCCATGGGACATGCAGGTACATAATTCTGAGCTATACCGCCGTATCTTAGCCCAAGGCTCTCTTGGACTAGGAGAATCCTATATGGATGGATGGTGGGATTGCCGGAAGCTTGACTGCTTTTTCTGCAGGCTGTTGAGTTCATCAATTTCCGAGCAGGCAGTTCCCCTCATCTCCAAACTCTACATCCTCAAGTCAAAACTGTTCAACCTCCAGTCCAGAGGCAAGTCCATGGAGGTGATCAACCGTCAGTATGAGCTGGGCAACGACCTGTTCAAGTCGTTTCTTGACCCCTACCATCAATACACCTGCGCCTATTATCATGATACCGAGGACCTGAACACTGCCCAGGAAAAAAAGCTGGAGCTGATCTGCAAAAAACTTCAACTTACCGCCAGCGACCATGTCCTGGATATCGGCTGCGGCTGGGGAGGGTTTGCCCGTTTTGCCGCTGAAAAATATCACTGCCGGGTCACCGGCATTACCCTGTCTGACAGCCAGGTACAACTGGCCGAGGAATCCTGCGCCGGGCTGCCGGTACGCATTAAAAAATTAAATTATCGGAATCTCACAGGGGAAAAAAAATACGACAAGATACTCGTCTGTGGGATGATTGAGCATGTCGGCTATAAGAACTACCCCACCTTTATGGACATCGTTCACCGGCAGCTCAAAGACAGCGGCCTGTTCCTGCTGCACACAATTGGAAGAAACACCTCCACCACCTATGGTGACCCATGGACGGTAAAGTATATATTCCGTAATGCCATGCTGCCTTCGGGAAAGCAGTTATTCCATGCCACAGAGGGTAAATTTATCCTTGCGGACTGGCATACTTTTGGAGAATATTACGATACAACCCTGATGGCATGGCAGAAGAACTTCACCCAAAACTGGCAGACGATACAGCCTCAGTACGATGAACGTTTTTACCGGATGTGGAATTATTACCTGTTATGCAGTGCGGGTGCGTTCAGGGCAAACGATATTCAACTCTGGCAGATACTCTTTGCGAAAAAAGAACGGGGGGGCAATTACCACACGGTGAGGTAAGTCCTTACCGCCGACGGCGGTTTCTTCT
>DAOVTM010000041.1 GCA_030633145.1 Desulfobulbaceae bacterium | reverse complement strand
CAGACAACTCCGGTGACAATATTCCGGCTCACGCTCAAAGCAGGTAAGGGCGACCCTCTCACTGGATCCAACTAGTTGGTAAATTTTGCGCAGATATTCATCTTTTTCCGTGAGACTTTCTCGGTAACCGTCAAATAATCTGGTATAGTCAGCGTGAGACTTTAAATCTTTACGATTTTCCGAAATGATACCAAGCTCAGGGATATGTACATATTGAATATCAAACTGAGGTAGGATTTGAGATAATGTGGATTTGGAAAAGCCAAACTTTCTGCTCAAGGGGTTCTTTCGGACATCACAAAGGACTTTGACCCCACACTTCAACAGTTTATTCAGGTAGGCTTCCAATGAAAGTCCTTCATAACCAATTGTGAAGAGGATTTCTCCTTTTTCCTGGCTCTGTATAGGAAGGGGGGCATTACTTGTACTTCTGTCTGCATAATAAGGAAATCGTTCATTAACATAGCTCAACAGATACTCCCCTTGCAGCTGGTCGTAAGTCTGAAATAAAGACTTGATAGCCTGCTTGTCCTGCTCTTTGAGTACCCCTAAGTTGTTTATGGAACGTAACAGGATCACCTTATTATTACTCAAACGAATCCACTCCGATTTTGACAGTATTTCAAAGTCGGAGGCAGCCTGAAAAGAGTGACATCCGTGATGATAAGACACAAAATCATAGTAGCTGATATCATGGTCATGGTGAACGAGGAACAAGAGTTTTTGCAACTCTATCTGGGTTAAGGGATTATTCGCTACTTCGAGCAGGTAAAGGATGAATCTTTGCCTGTGATATGTTGGATGGGATTGGAAGTTCATAATTGATTCACCCTATAAGTAATATCATGCAAGGTCAATATAAATCGGCACAAAAGTACCTCCTCTTATCCGGTGAATGCACTTCGGTTTTTTCATCATAAGAAGAAACATAGGTTTGATTTATTATCGTTTTTAATTTTCCTTGTATGACGAATTGTTGTAGAAGTTTAAATGGATGAGTAACACATGGCCTTTGAAACACAAATTTTGATATAGCGGAGTACCCGGAAACCACGGAAGAAATCTGCATGTTTCTCCAGGTGGCGGGGAAAGAAGTAGAGCCGCAATAACATCAAGGGGTCAGGCTCGTTTAGCAGTATGATGAATTAATTTAGGCAGGTCTGAATAATAATTGATCTTGTTATGGAATTCTGGTGAAAGAGTGCTGGCCTGGTACATAACAGTCAAACAGAAAATAGAGGTGGGGAAATCAGCACAGGATGTCCTCTATGCCCGTACATCTTACCTTAACGCCACTCTCGCCGATTTAAATGTTATGTGTATCCAATAATACAGCTCAATAAAAAGGAAAACTAATATGGCTAATCTTACCCTCGATTTCAGACAAGCTGATGCCTCGTACATTGCCTTTCCCGAATTCGATAAATGGATCGGATTAACTATCGATACAAAAAAATGGGACAAATATTTACATAAAGTCCAAACTCTTGCATCGAATTCTCCAGAGTCACTCGAACATGCACAGAGAATTGTTCGTCGATATGCCGCAATTGAAACAGGTGCTATTGAGAAACTGTATTCTGTTGATCGATGTTTTACATACACTGTTGCTTTTGAACTTGCCGGTATGGAATCTCTCCTCGCCCAAAAGGGAGCAGACACGATCAACTTGATAGAATCACAGTTAAATGGTTATGACTATATCTTAGACATCGTCACTTCAAATGACTCAATAACTGAGTCCTGGGTAAGGCAGCTTCATCATGTACTCTGCAAGGAACAAAAAAACTTCTCAGTTTTGACTCCTCAAGGCCCACAAAAAAGACCATTGCCTCTCGGAGAGTATAAAAACCAGCCAAACCACGTTGTAAGAGCAGATGGTACTGTTCACTCATATTGTCCTGTGGATATGGTTGGCGCAGAAATGCATCGATGTCTTCAAACAGTGCGAAGCGATTCTTTTAAAAAGATTCATCCCGTAATTCAGTCGGCCTTTATACACTATGCATTTGTCAAAATACATCCCTTTTCAGATGGTAATGGAAGAGTGGCGCGTACTTTAGCATCAATTTTTCTTTATCGAGATGCTTCAGTCCCATTACTCATTATGTCTGAGGATCGTAATGAGTATATTAACGTTCTCGAGTCAGCAGATCAGGGAAGCTATCAAGATTTTATAGATTTTATCTTAGAGCGAACTTTTTCCGCAATCGATTTAATTGAAATGAGCGCAAAAACAGGCACAAAACAATCCGCCGAAGAGAGTCTTGAGAAATTAGGAGCGTTTTATATAACAAAGGGCGGCTACACACACGAGGAGGTTGATGCGGCAGCAAAGGCATTAATGAGTTCTCTAAAAGATTATCTGGATATTGAATTCAACACAATGCAGGGAAAAGATTTTTTGCAACAGGCTGCTGTCACACGTCAAGCAGCAACATATCAGCCAATATCTAATAATCATCGACTATTATTAAATAAAAAAGGTGAAGACATAAACTTATCACTCATCTCTAAGACACCTGCCGAAGCAAATGTTATGAGTTCGCTGGAAGTTCATATCCCTAAGGATTGTGGTGATCTTGATGATTTTATCATTCTTAATAGAGTAACAGAGGATCAACTGTCTGTAAGAATTTCTGAAATTATTCCATCAATTAAATCCAGCCTTGAGATGAAGCTTGGGATGTTTGCAGAAACTTCTGCGAATGAACTCGCAGCGAGATTGTTTGAAGCAGCACAAGCAAAATATCGAAGCTGATTTTTTCCATAGTCTTACGGAACATGGGTAGGTGATACCGCGCTATGAATCAATCTTAATCAATAAAACAGGCAGAAAAAAGAAATCAAGCAGTAACGCAAAGCCAATGGTGATTCCGGTCATAGCACCCATGTGGGAGTTGATCTGAAAACCGGAAAAGGCCAGCACTGTAAAACCGCCCATCAGGGTGATAGTGGTGATCCAGATGGGGGCGGCCACCAGCCGGAAGGCGTAACGAATCGCATCCTCCGGCGACATGGCATGTTCCACCCTACCCCGTCGATATTTAGACATGAAATGAACCGTGTCGTCCACCACAATGCCCATGGTCATGGCGATCATCACTGACACGGCCAGTCCCACCTGTCCGACCATGATACCCCATACCCCGAATCCCATAAAGGCCGGTGCCAGGTTGGGCAACAGGCTGGTCATCCCCAGCTTGAAGCTGCGCAGCACCAGGATCATGATCAGGGAAATCAGGGTCAGAGCCAGGATGGAGGCGGTGAGCATGGATTTGATATTACGCAGGGAGATATAGGAAAAGATAATGGACAACCCTGAGCCGTAGGTGAACATCTCCGGGGGCGCGTTGCTCTTCAACCATTCCCGCCCCCTGGCCTCCAGTTCTCGCACTCCCCGTGTGGAGATGTCCACCAGGGTGACGGTCATCCTGGAGGCGGACTTATCCAAATTGATGCGGTCGTTAAGATCCAGGCCAAAGGGAAGACTCATCTCGTAGAGCAGCAAATACTGGGCTGCCAGGGAACGATCATCCGGCAACCGGTACCAGGAGTCGTTGTCCCCGTGCATATTACGGTTCAGCCGTTTCATGATATCGGTCACGGTATAGACATGACGAACGTGTTCCTGAACCCGGAACCAGTTGGCAAACTCTTCCACTTTTTCTAAGTATTGCGGGTTGTTCACCCCGCCTGGTTCACCGGATTCCAAGGCCCAGTCTATAATATAGAGACCTGTGAGGTTGTCGTTGGAAAAGTCGGATGCCTGGCGGAATGCATAGCGGGTGTCAAAATACTTGAGGAAATCATCATTCAGTTCTATCCGGGTTATGCCGGCAGTGGTGGCAAGGATAAGCAGCAGCATACTCCAGAAGACAGGGGTTTTCTTGGCAATGACAAACTCTGCCAGTTTTTCAAAGACTGTTGTTGAGTTTTCTTGTTTTTTCGGTTTTACCCTCACCGGCAGAACAGCCATCAGGGCGGGCAGAAAGAGAACCGAATAGATAAAGGCCGCAGTCACTCCCATTGCCACGATGTTGCCCAATGCCCGGAACGGAGGGGCATCGGAAAAGTTCATGGTCAGGAAACCAATGGCCGTGGTCAGGCTGGTGACCATCACCGGTTGAAAGTTGACCCGGATGGACTCGCTGATTGCTGCGTGTTTTTCTGTTCCCGCCCGCATCTGGTGAAACATGGTCACCAGGATATGGATTGAATCGGCCACTGCCAGGGTAAGGATGATGGTAGGGGCGTTGGCCGAGGCCGGAGTCAACATCACCCCGAGCCATCCTGCCAGCCCCATGCCGGTGATGGTGGAAAAGAGAATCACCAGGAAGGAGGCGAACATCCCCACCAGCGAGCGCAGGCTGAAGGCCATAATAAAGAGGAGAAAGCCGTACATGGTCGGCACCAGCAGAGAGATGTCATCTTTAGCAGCCTCGCCAAAGGCATCGTCGATCATGACCCCGCCGGTGAGATAGATATCGATACCAGGGTGTTTTTTTTCTATTTGTTCTGCCAGTTCCCGGCAGTAAGAGGCAATTTCATTGGGTTCGTTACTGCTTTTTCCCGGTTTGATAACATTGACGTTGACCCCGGTGACATGGCCTGTGGGAGAAATGGTTCTGCCTACCAGCAACGGTTCATTCAGGGCAATAGCGCGAATATTTTTAATCTGCTCCGGGCTGAGGTTTTCCGGCTCATAGACCAGGTCTTCGACGATGAGGTCATCGCCCTCTGCCCGGGTATGCTGGTAGTTGGTGATAGAGTCTATGCGGCTGGAATAGGGGATCTGCCAGGATGCCTCTGTTAGATCTCGGATACCGATTAAGGTCTCTTTTTCAAAGACATTACCCGACTTGGGAGCCACCACAAAGAGGACGTTTTCAACCTTGGTGTAGGTTTGCTCCAGAGCCTCCAGGGCCTGGAGCTGCGGGTTTTCCTTAGAAAAGAACATCCGGCTGTCATTGGAAAAGACGAGCAGCCGCATACCGCTTGCGGCCAGGCCTACAGCCAGCAGGGTGAGGATAATAATCGGCCAGCGGTAGCGCACTACAAAACCGCCTAACCAGGATTCAAATCGATGCATATCAGAAACCAGAAACTAGAAGTTAGAAGTCAGATGCCAGAAATCAGAAACTGTCATCAATAAAGCATATATTTGAAAATAAAAAAATAACTTTTCCTCTTGCCGTAGTTACTGTATGATTTAATAAAGTAAAATTACTGCAACCGGTGTGGGAAAAAGAAGAATATGGAATATAGAGATTATTACCAGATTCTGGACGTAGGCAGAGACGCGACCCAGGATGAGATGAAAAAGAGCTACCGTAAGCTGGCCCGAAAATACCACCCCGATGTTAGCAAGGAAGCGGACGCAGACAGCAAGTTCCAGGAGCTTGGCGAGGCGTATGAGGTTTTGCGCGATCCGGAAAAACGGGCAGCTTATGACCAGTTCGGCAGTAACTGGCAGAACGGGCAAGATTTTGAGCCTCCGCCCAACTGGGATGCTGGTTTTGAGTTCAGCGGGGCCGGTTATACCGGCGGCGCGGAAGGGCGCGGACACAGTGATTTTTTTGAGGAGCTGTTTGGCCGCAGGCAGTATGGGGGGGCGAGTGCTGCTGGTTTTCAGGATATTCACTTAAAGGGGGAGGATCAGCACGCCAAGATTGTTATCCCGCTCAAGGATGCCTTTGAAGGTTCTAAACAGGTCATCACCCTGAGCAAGGCCACCATTGACCATCAGGGCAGTGTCACCACCAGACCGCATACTTTGCATGTCACTATTCCAAAGGGGATCGTCGAGGGGCAGCGTATTCGGCTCAAGGGGCAGGGCATGCCAGGTATGGGTAATGCACCGTCAGGAGATCTCTTTCTGGAGATTTGTTTTGCGGAAAATCCGTTCTTTCATGCTGAAAAACGGGATATTTACCTCAGGTTGCCAGTCACCCCCTGGGAGGCAGCTCTGGGGGCAACCGTTACCGTGCCTACCTTAGGCGGCAAGGTGCAGCTCAAGATCCCGGCGGGTTCCCAGGGCGGTCGTAAGCTTCGCTTGAAAGGGCGTGGACTGTGTACTGCGAAAAACAGTGGGGATCAGTATGTGGAACTGCGGGTGGTCGTGCCTGAAGCGAGTACCGATGAACAAAAAAAGCTGTATAAAGAGATGGCTGAATTGATGCCGGTTGATCCCCGTGCCGGGATGGTTTTCTGATGTGGAACTTATCCAGATTCGGAATTACGGATGTTCGTATCTTGTTTCAGCAACAGGTGCGCACAGCGCACCCAACCAAAATATCGCAAAAAGAGTACTGTAGGGTTCGCTGTGCACACCAGAACTGCTGTCAACTCTCAACTCTCCACTTTCAACTTTCAACTATCAATTATCAATTAAGATGAGTAATACAGTAACCTGGCTGAGCGGAACAGTATTGGATGAGGAAACTAACTGCGGCCTGACAGAGCTGTGCAAACTATGCGGTATTAATGCAGAAACTGTGCAGGACATGGTCAGCGAAGGGGTGATTACCCCCCGCGAGGCTGCCCCGCAGAGTTATCAGTTTACCTATATTGAAATTCGCCGGGTGCAGACTGCTGTCCGGCTGCAACGTGACCTGCGCATCAATCTGCCCGGCTGCGCCCTGGCTCTTGACCTGCTTGAGGAGCTGGATGAGCTGCGCGGGCGGCGGAAACGCTGATCCCGGTTCGGGGTAAATATAATTTTCGTGGGTGAATTTATTCATACCCCCTCCCTGCTGGCAGGGTTAAGTCTGGCAGCTTCAGGTCTGGGGATTTTCCTGTTGTTGCTTTATAATCGAATGCAGCGTGATCACCTGCTGGATGCACTGCGGCTGGAGCAGGCAGCAGAAAAAAAATTGTTTCTGGAAAACCAGCTCAAAGAGCTGAGGGAACAGCAGGAGAGTCTGGACCGAAAAAATCTTCAACTGGAACGGGACAATATTGGCCTTGAGGCTCTGGTTCACGAAACCAGAACCATTGCCGGGGAACGGCAGCGGCTCTTTGCCCAGGTAAAAGAGCAGATGGAAGAGGATTTCCAGAACCTCTCACGTAAGGTCTTGTCTGAGCAGGGGCAGCAGCTACAGCAACAACATGCGAGTGGACTGGAAAATGTTCTTCTACCCATGCGCGAGCAGTTGAACGGTTTCAGGCAGCGGATTGAAGATGTCTATGAGCGGGAATCACGGGATCGAATCGGCCTGGTCAAGGAGATTGAACAACTTAAAAACCTTAATGAACGGATCAGCCGAGATGCGGTCGAACTCACCCAGGCTCTGCAGGGCGACAATAAGCTCCAGGGTCAGTGGGGCGAGATGGTACTGGAACGACTTCTTGAGGATTCCGGCCTGCGCAGGGGTCGGGAATACGACTGCCAGGTATCCCATCGGGATGAACAGGGGAGACGCAAACAGCCCGATGTTATTATCCATCTGCCGGAAAAACGGGATGTGATCATCGACTCCAAGGTCTCCTTGAAGAGTTACCTTGCAGCCTGTCAGAGCGGCGACCCGCAGACCAGGCAGGGTCATCTGGACGAGCATCTTGCCTCGCTGGGCAACCATATTCGGGGACTCTCAAAAAAACAATACCAGGATTTGCCAGGTCTGGTAACCGTTGATTTTGTCCTGCTCTTTATCCCCATTGAAGGGGCGTTTCAGGCCGCAGTCACTGTTCAGCCTGATTTTCTCAGCCGGGCAATGCGCAAGGGGGTGGTTATTTCCAGTCCTTCTACTTTGCTGGCAATTTTGCGCACCATACATCATCTCTGGCGACTGGATGACCAGAGCCGAAACTCTATTACTATTGCCAGAGAGGGAGGAAAGCTCTATGATAAGTTCGTTGGTTTTGTTGATGCCTTCAATGAGGTTGGCCAACGGCTGAACCAGGCACAACAGAGCTGGCAGCTAGCTGAAAAACGGTTGGCTTCGGGTCGGGGAAACCTCATCGACCGGGCGGAAAAGCTCAGGGAACTGGGGGTTCAGCCGGGGAAAGAATTGCCAGTACAGGAGAAATCAGAGAGTGGTCATTCGTAATAATAGTTGTGTATCGGTTGTGCATTTAAAAAGCAGAAATTTACCACAGAGAGTACATAAAACTTAGAGTTATGTCCTTCATGTATCGGAAAATCAAAGTTTTTGTGAATAATGATTCCTGGTTTTGAGTTGCAGTTTTCTATCAAAAAAAAATTGTTATATAACAATCGAACAACAAACCAGATTTTATTATTTACCTGAAGCAATTTTCGAGCGAAAAAGGCATGGAATTAGCGTGTTATTTCCAAAAGACGTAGTTATCCTGTTAGAATCACATAATGATTCTATGGGAAGGTAATTTGTAGAGATTTCTTGATTACTGCCAGTGGTTGCGGAAGGTAAGCTGAGACAAACCGCATTGTTCTTTGACAAATTTTGCACAGTAAAGGATTTAATCCTGTAAAAATTGTCTGCCGTTCTTCCCAGTTTTTCGATTTTTCTTTAGCGGGAGGTGTTGCAAGAAGTGTATCCGTGATTTCTTTAAACTTACTCTTTACTCTACTGGCCAATATACCGTAGTGTCTGATTACATGAAAATAGTGAGGAGGTATGTGCCGAACCAAATTTTTGATGAATTCGAGAGTTTTTAAAGTGTAAAGAACCTTGCTTCCATTATTCCTGTAATCTTTATATTCAAAGGTAACATATTCGCCGGTGTAATCTTTAATGCGTACTTCTGATAAAGGAGGACGCCGTGCATATCTGCCAATATACTCGACAGTCATTTGGAGGTCTTGTCGTTCTTCTGTTACATGTACATAAAAACCATTTTTATATTCTTGTTTGAGATCATCAAAGAAGGTTTTCATAACTGCTGAATCAGAGAATACAAGTAAATCCTGATCAGGGTCAGAGGACTGGATGTTCTCTTTGATTTTGTTTTTTAGATGTTCAATCAGAAGAGCCTGATAACGTTTGCGAAGCATTGTGTAGGGAAACATATGGCATGCAATCCATTTCGGGTCATTCTCTTTAACGGTTACTTTTTTTTTCTTCGCTTTTGGGTTGATCCTTTTTCGTTGACGGTATCGGGTGATTCTTTCCGCTTTTCCAGTGAGTTTTAAACCACCTGCACTGACAATACAGTGTATATGGACGTGGCGTTTCAGATCACTCCCAAAAGTATGAAGGACAGCAGTAACGGCAGGTAAAAAACCTTGCTCTTTGCAAAATGAAATGATTGTTTCAGTACTTGCAGAAAAGACAGCGTTAAGTAAAACTCGTTTTTCAAATAGTAATGTCCTGAATTGTGCCGGAACTGTGAAGGTAATATGAAAATAGGAACAGTTTGGAAAAAGCTGATTCATGCCCGTAACCCACTTGTCAATTTGAATCTTGGCACAGGTTGAGCAAAACCGACTTTTACATGTACGTGGGACGTGACAAATTTCAGTTGGATGAACCGGGCAAGAGAAAGTAGCATAGCCAAGGCCATCAGGCTCTCGGCAGTTGACCACTTTCCATATATTATATGCAACATACCAAGGAACCAACAAATGATGTACGTCAAGAAAAGAACACCAGTTGTCTTTCAATATTTGCTTTAATGTGATGTTTCTTGAATTGACAGCTTCCATAATGATATAGAAATATAGTCAACAAAATGAAATTTAAAAAGATTTATTTTAGGCGGGTTTAGATTAAGATATGGGAGAGTAGGTTGTTTTTGCTTTTCTGCCCGCAGGGCATTATGTTCAAAATGCGGCAGAAGGTGTGCGGTACTCTATGGCGGCAAGTATTTCTATTGTCGTCTTTGTCACGATCTTTGCTATTCTTGCCAAAGAGAAACACCGCCCTTTCGATTAACCAGCAAAGCACAAAAAATTAGGGCGCGTCTTGGTGCAAGTAGAAACACCTGTGACCCAATAGAGGTTAAACCCAAGGGGATGCACCGCAGTACTTTAACCGGTGCGCCTTATGGTAATCAATATGCTTTGAAGCATGGATACAGGACAAAGAAAACCATAGCAGAACGGTAAATGATTACTCGGCTTTTGCGGGAAAGCAGTTCGTTAATTGAAGATGTTCGCTAAAAACAATACATAACAAAGCAAGTTGAAGTGTCGCCCAAACACCTCACTGAGTCATTTAATATGGACAGTATCAATAATTTCCATTAAACAGTTATCTTTATTTATTTATACATATACAACCTGCCCAGCCAATTTCTCTGTAATCAAGCCGCACAACATCAGCACAAGGACAGGATGAATTTATCCCCTTGAAATATCAGGAGGATCTGTCTCCAATGATCCGGCACATCATTTTTTTATATAAGGCCATTCCATGAAAAACCTTTTCCAATCCTGCATACCCAGACAGGCTGTTCTTGACGGTACAGCCGACTTTGTTGTCAATCTTTCCGATTTACCACGACTTACCGAAGCGGAAGCACGGGAATTTCTTGACTCCAACGTCTTGACATCAGGTATGGAAATGCTGTTATCCCAGGCATTTGCCAGAATGGCCGGGACAGGATCGGCCAGCGGTATTTATAAACTCTCCGAGGCAATGGGCGGCGGTAAAACCCAAAGCATGATTGTGGCTGGTATTCTTGCCCGTTTCCCTCATCTTGCTGACCTGGTTAGTTTTCGGGAGCCGTTATCACAAGCGCAACCTGACGTTGTGACAGCGTTTACCGGTCGCGCCACCGACAAAAAAATTTGGTTGTCTTTAGGTGAATCCCTTGGCGTACAATTCGCTCCTGACCGTGCGCCCTCTGAAGAGGAATGGCGTGATGCGCTCAACGGTCGCCAAGCCTTGATCCTGTTGGATGAGTTGGCATTTTACCTGGTACACGCAGCCAGTCAGGGAAGCATGGAAGAAGGCACAAGGGCGGCAACCCTGGCAGGTATTGCCATGACTACCCTGTTTGGCGCTGTGCGGGATTATAAGGAATGCAGCCGTGTTGTCATCATCATTGCCGATTTACAAAAAGACTGGGAGCAGGGGGCAGATGCTCTGGCCGGTATTCTCAAGTCAAACGACATGCTCAGCAGCACTTTAAGCAGCGTTGACAACGAGATGTCCAAAGGGGCGCAGTCCATTTCACCGGTGGACAACACCAAGGATGAACTCTATGCCATTCTCCGGCGGAGACTGTTCAAAGAGATCAACGCCACCGGTAAGGACAAAGAAACCATTGCCGCTGCCTATGTTGCCGAACTTGACAATGCAAAGGCAATCATTGAACGCCCAACCATCAAGATCCGGGAAGAGATCATTGTCTCCTATCCGTTTCATTTTTCCACCAAACATCTTATCGGCTTATTCAACAACAACCCTGGTTTTCAAAAAACCCGTGATGTGATCCGGTTACTGGCGACAATCGTCAGAAGCCTTTGGGACAAGGGCGAAGGCGTGGTAAGCAGCCACTACCTTCTTTCCCTTGCAATGGCCGACCTCAACGATGCCAATGTCGCCAGTCGTTTCATTGAAATCAAAAAATACCTGCAAGAAGCCCTGCAAACCGATCTTGCCAACAGCGGCAACTCGCATGTTGAGACCCTGGATGAAGAAACCGATGGGCTTGCCAGTCGTTGCGCCCACTGGATTTTTATCGCATCTCTTGCGGATATTAACCCGGCGGGTCTCAAAGATTCCGAACTTGCCGAATACCTGCTGGCGCCTGGTCAATCCATCCTCGGAATGCGTGATGCCTTGAAAAAAATCTATGACACCTGCTGGTACATTGAGCAGAATAGATCGGGACGTTATTTTTTCCATCGTCATAAAAATATTAATGCCCAGATCAACAGCTACATCAACCTCTGTACACCCGCTGACCGGGACGGGATGCTTGAAGAGAAGTTGAAGGATATGTTTGAGCCTCGCAGTAAACGCTGTTACCAGAAACTGGCTGTTTTGCCAGCCCTGGATTCGGTACAGCTTGAGCAGGACAAGACCACCCTGTTTATCCTTAAACCGGACACTGACTTCAAGCAATTTTTCGCTGAAGAAAGATTCAAGAACCGGCTTGCTATTCTCACTGCGGTGGATCAGACTGGTATTTTTAAAGTAAACCAAAAGGCGACCCGGCTATGGTCTGTCAGTCAGGTGGTGGCAGATATGACCACTGATGACAGTCAATACAAAAAAGCGAAAACAACACTTGCAGGCGACCAGGCAACTCTCTTCATGACCATTAAAGCGGTCTTTAACAAATTATACTATCCACTTGTTGATGGGGAGGGTGAAACCGTTCTCATCAATACTTCGTTGCTGGGTGGGTATATCGACGATACAACCGGCAACCGTATTCTGTACCGGGATAAAGATGCCAGCAAAGGGGAATTTGTCATTGAGGCCACCCTTAGGGATGCAAGTAAGTTTCAAGTTTTTTCACCAATGGCAGGGGAAGACAAGGTAAAGGTCTTTCAGTCGCTTAGGAACCGAATTGAAATGTTTCTCTTCCCTGCTACCAATCGCACAACATGGGAACAGATTATCGAAGGAGCCGCTACCAGGGGGCATATTATCTGGGTTGAGCCTGGCGCTCTGGATCGAATGAAAGAAGCCCTGTTGACTGCTGACCAATGGCGTGAAGAGGCCGGGCAGTTGTTAAAACCGCCTTTTGATGAAATTACCGCTGTGGTTATTGAATATTCCAGGGATAACAAAACCGGCAAGATTACCACCACTGACATTAAACTTTCCCATGCAGACACATTGCATGTTCGGGAAGACAGCAAGGAATGGCGAACCCACAACCCTGATTTCCCCTTGGTCAGCAAGGCCATGTTGGTCGAATTCAAGGCTGTTGATTCCACTGGGGACAACGAAGAAGGAAGTCCGTATCGAATTACGAACAGTATTAAGCTGACCAAGGATTTTATGGATTCTCCTACACCTGGCAACAAGGTGGTCAAGGTCAAGGTGGTTCCACCGGACAGCACGGTACTGTACACAATCGACAGCTCAGATCCGGCCAATAACGGCACAGCATACACGTCTTCCGGTATTGATGTGCCGGAAGGAACCACGGTTCGTATCCATGCCAACAAGGGCACTGCGACCGAAGGTGTCAGGTTCACTATTCCAGTGAAAAGCAATGATGGAGAAGATGACCTGCCCCCTGTTGATCCCGACCTTCCGGTCATGGTCAATGGCAGGGCGTTTACCCATCTCAGCAACCGTTCTGCCAGTTACCGTTTTCTGGCTGATTTGCCTGCTGAGGTTGTATTGCAGATGGTGGTGGCCAAGGTCATCCATGCGGCAACCAATAGCACGGTTACAATTAGCTGGGATCGGCAGACAAGGATAGAACCGCAGACCATTATGTCAGCCTTTGAGTTTCTGGACAAACAGATTGCAGACGGGGAATGGTCACTCCGTTTTGATCAGCTTCATTTTGCAACCGGCGCCTCTTTTCTCAAGTGGCAGGTTGATACCAGCACCAAGGTTGAACAGAGTCAGGTGAGCCAATGAGCAAGCCTGTTGTGCATGATTTCGGTATTGTCGATGATAGCGAAGACCTGCTGGAGCTGCACTGGGAGGTCGGCAAAAAAGCCAGATGTCGGCTGGAGTCCCTTATTCATACTGAACGGGGTTTGCAGCGGGACAAGTTGGCCTCAATATCGGCTGCCCTGTGGCGACCTATCAGCCAGCGGGTCTTCCGGGAACTGGCAGCCGGAATGGGTGAAAACGAACGGAAAAAACGAGCGCCAACCCTGCAACGGGGAGTAAACCGGATGGGGGTTTTCATAGGTCGAGAGCTGGCAGTGTTACTCTGGGCATTAATGGAAGCAGGAGAAGAGGGTAATATTGAGGCTATCCTGTTGGGCTGGCGTGAACTTGCCCGTGAGGAACGCTGGTGGCTCTATGCCAAGGCCGCCGCACCCGGTCAACGCGCAGGCGCTGGTTGGCGGCTGGCTCTGTTCCATGCCCTGTCGGAAACAACGGACAGCCGGGTTGCGGAACCAGTAGCAGCGGAAAAAAAAAGCCCTGGCAATGGCTGCCAAACCAACAGGAAGAGCAAGACAGGAAAAAAGCCGAAAAAGCAAAGAGCAAAAAGAACGACCCAATTCAACTCAAGTTGTTCTGAACAAGGTTTATAATTATGTCCCGACGTTCCCTCCTCGAAGTACAGTTCCCCATCGGCGCCTTAACACTGGAAAGCTATATCGAACGTCTTCCCTATGTGGGTAAACCCCTGAACAGCTTGGGGAAATGGTGGGGTTCCAAGCCGCTGGTGCTAACCCGCGCTATTATTCTTGCCGCAGTTTTTCCGGCTGCTGATGATCCTGAACAATGGCCTGATGACCTGGAGATTTTCCTGAAATGTCTCTGCCTTGATGATCCCGGCATGTGGCAGCGCAAGAAGAAACTATTGCCGCCCGAACTCTGCCTGTGTCAGGCTACCCTCAAAGAAAGCACGGCATTGTTTGACGAAAACGGTAAATGGAAGCGGCGGGGTATGGATCGGGAAATGAAAGAAGCCCTGGAAAAACGGGTATTTTTTTCCATGGGGCATACTGCACAACGGGAATACTGTTGCCGTGTTGAGCAGATCAGCGGGCCGACACCGGAATCATGGGAAATAATCAACGCCTATCTTCAAACTACTGCCTCTTCATTGCCAGAACTGGTGCAGCAACTCTCTGTAAACAGTTTTGGCAGCAGATTGACGGTTGGTGACGCATTCAGCGGCCTTGGTTCCATCCCCTTTGAAGCTGCTGAATTAGGCTGTGATGTTTACGCCTCTGACCTGAATCCTGTGGCCTGCCTGCTCACTTGGGGCGCCCT
>DAOVTM010000008.1 GCA_030633145.1 Desulfobulbaceae bacterium | reverse complement strand
GGAATGGAGAGAACCGGCTTCTTACCGTGACTCCCATTTCACCGACAAGCGGAAACAAAAAGCTCGAACTGACTTATGATTATATGGGCAGAAGAGTACAGAAAATTACCTCTATCTGGAACGGAACCGCCTGGCAAGTCTCCAGTACCCGCCGTTTTGCCTATGACGGTTGGAATATGATTGAAGAGTTGGATGAGAACAACAGTAAAAAGGCAAGCTATGCGCATGGACTTGACCTGTCCTCCAGTCTCCAGGGGGCCGGAGGAATCGGCGGTATTTTGACTCGTATTGATAATGATACCAGTGCCGTGCATAGCTATCTGTACGATGCCAATGGCAATGTTGAACAGCTAATTGACAGCTCCACAGGGCTTGTCGCTGCTGCGTATGAGTATGCTCCCTTTGGGGGACTGATTTCTTCTTCCGGGGCGTATGCTGAGGTTAATCCGTTTCGGTATTCATCCAAATATTTTGATGCTGTTGCGGGGTGGTATTATTACGGGTACCGCTACTACTCACCCGAGCTTGGCCGGTGGTTGAGCCGTGATCCTATTGATGAACCGGGATTTACATATTTAGCAATTATCGCTGAAGTTAATGGTAAGGCTGGGGTAAACTCTTATTCCTTTGTGTCGAATAACCCGTTAATATATTATGATTTGTTAGGCCTCGCCGGAGAGACACCATGGGATGCATTTAATGTCGGAACAGGTTTTCTTTCTCTGGGGTGTAGTGTCGCATCAGGTAATGTAATTGGTGCAGTAGTCGACGTGGTAGGATTAGGTTGGGATCTTACAGCGACAGCAGTTCCTTTTATGCCTGGTGGAGCAAGTGTTGGTATAAAATCATATAGGTTAGCTAAAGCAGCAAGGGGCTTGGCTTTAACGATGCAAAATACAGCACGTGCTGCAAAAGACCCTCAGAAACTAATTAGATATGTCTTAACAACCGCCGATGAAGCCCACCATATAATACCCCATAAAGGGGCTAATGCGAGATGGCTTAAGGGAAGACTGAGAAAAGATATGGAACGTCTAAGGGACAGAGCTGAAAAGTTAGGTGTTGATATACACGGCCCAGAAAATGGCGTTTCACTAAATAAAAAGTGGCATGGCAATAATACGCTTAAAGCTGTATATTATCAGCGTGTTCTTAGGCATTTCGATAACGCAAATAGTAAACCTGAATTTGTTTTAAGGTTAGATGATCTTGCTGATGCATTGTTGCGAGAATCTGGAAAGCTAAAGTAACTGATAATAATTATGATAATAGCAATGCTATATATAGACTTCGAAGATGCAGTCGAAATCGGATTTGATGCCGATAAGGATATTGATTACTGGGAATTTCGACAAACAACATTTGTTGGAAAAAAATTACCCGAAGAGTGGAGACTGCCGCATCATATAGTCTATGAAAAAAATATGTCTCATCGTGATTTTTTAATGGGTTATGATAATGCCCCTTTCGTTTCTCAGCGAGCATATGAGTGTATTAATATGCTGATTGAACCACATGTACAATTTATAAAGTTTGGAAAGATAAAAGGGATTAATTATTACGTGATGAATGTGGTTTCTTTAATTGATTGTTTAGATGTTGAACATTCAGAGATAAGCTATAGCCCAGAAAACCCCCACAAAATATTGGCTGTAGATCAATTTGTATTTATTGATAAGCAGTCTATTGATGTGCCAATATTCAAGATACCTCAAGATACAGGGAAAATTTTTGTTACTTTGCCATTTGTTGAATATGTAAGACAGAATAGATTAACAGGCATTGGCTTTGAAGACCCATCAAATATCAGTGTTGTGAAACCAAATCGAATTTTTAATGATTTACCAATAAGGTAAGTGTAATAACCTTGAGGATAACGAAGGAGCTGGAATAGCAGTTACATGATCGGCGGGGAATCGGGTCGGGCCACGATAACCACTTGAAAAAACAATAAATCGTGCTTATTCTTGACCATTACACCTATAATCCCGTTTTTAGCATCAAAAATTCAATTATAGCGAAAACATTGGGTTTTGAATCATACATTTTGCATCATCGGCAAATCAGAGGCAGAAACAGCGCAGATTATCAAGAGAAAATTCAAAAGCATCATGGAGACAGTTTGTTAATTATCATGATTGATATCAGTAAAATAGAAAGTATCAAGACAGCCGTATTTGATAGTCTGGTCAACCTGCACACTGCTCCCCCCATTGACGCATCCGGCAGAAGACTGAGCAACACGGTTTTCGCCGCTGATCTCAATATCTCAACCGAAACCTATACCGAGGTGCATACTGGCAGCACAGTCTCACCGCTCTGGGAAAAGACCACAACCGACATGCCGAGCCGAACCGTCAAGATCGAAAAACCCGGTTACAGTGGAACCGAGACCACAGAGAACTTTTATAATAACCAGGGCCATTTATCCAAAACCAGCACTCCGGGCAGGGCAGACAGCCTGTATGAATACGATACTCTAGGCAATCGCACCCGTTCCGGTCTGGACATCAACAACAACGGAATTCTGGAACCGATTTCAGATGATCGTATCAACTCCAACTTGACCCAGTACCTCTATAATGGAACTGACTGGTGGCTGGAAAACACGCAGAAAATATTTGACAAAAGCAACACTGATCAGGAAACAACCACTGGAACCAGCCGAAACCGGCTCACCGGCATGGGAACCTCCGGTCTGCTCTCGGAAACCGTTTCCACGGATATTCACGGGAACCAGACCGTTTCCACAACCCATCTCAACAAACCGCTTCATAAGATTACCCAAACCATAGATTATCCCGATTCCACAACCAATGCGGTAACAGAGACCATCTATGGCCTGCAAAAATCATCCATGGATAAGTCTGGCATAACCACCACCTTCCAATACGATACCCTGGAAAGAAGAACCGGCGTAACAGATCCCCGTACCGGTCAGGCAATCACCCATTACAATAGCAAGGGTGAAATCGACTATCAGGAAGATGCGGCAAACAAACGAACCGCCTTTGCCTACGATTCAATAACCGGCAGAAAAACATCCGTAACTGACGCAGAAAACCGCACAGTCTATTACCTGTACGATAACCTTGATCACATAACCCACACTTGGGGAGCAACCAGCCCAATCCGTTACGAATATAACCAGTACGGACGCATGACCACCACCTATAGCTATGATGCCAATATCGGAGAACTGTTGACCATCGACTATTCTGGCAGAAATATTGGCTATCATACCGACAACAGCTTTACGGATAATATCCTCTATATCAGGGTGCCGCAATCGCACCTTCTCCATACTGCGACCAGAGGCAGGACAACAAATGCTACCGAATACCAGCAAAACAACGCCACTAACTCCTGGGTACTGTGTCAGGGCAGCGGGGTAAGGGTTACCACCAGAAACGAACAGACCATAGGAGACATCACCATCCAACTGAAAACCACAAGCAACAATGCCAGCCAGGTATTCTCACGGGTTGAGAAGTCTTACAATGTCTTTTCCTGGGGCGTGGAATTGATAACACCTAGTTTGAAACCAGCGTTATGACACCAGACCTGTACCAACTCATCCAGTCCCTGCCCGCAGAACTCGATGCGGAAATAATTCAGGGGGAGCTGTCTGCTACAGCGGTCAGCGCAATAACCTGTGATTCCAGGAAGGTGCAGCAGGGTTCACTCTTTGTTGCCCTCAAGGGCAGTGCGGTTGACGGCCATCACTATGTGGAACAGGCTCTGGCAAATGGATGCTGCTGTGTGATTGTAGAAGAGTCCGTACCTTCTCTGTCAGAAAAACCTGTACTCAGAGTCAAAGACAGTCATAAGGCACTGGGACTTCTGGCAGCGGCTTTTTATGGATTTCCGGCTGAGTCTATGACCACCATTGGCCTGACCGGCACCAATGGCAAGACCACAGTCTCCTGGCTGATTGAACGGATGCTCATCGACACTGGTTGCCGGGTCGGGGTCATTGGCACGGTCAATTACCGTTATCCGGATCGCCTGGGGCAACAGGTTGTTGAAGCGGCTCCTCTGACCACGCCGGATCCGGTTCAGCTCCAGCGGCTGCTGCGCAACATGGCAGGCCAGGGGGTAACCCATCTGGTGATGGAGTGTTCCTCCCATGGATTAGCCCAGAAACGGCTGGAAGGGATAGGTTTTGATGTGGCGGTGTTTACTAACCTGAGCCGGGATCATCTTGATTTCCACAACTCTATGGAGGAGTATTTTTCGGCCAAGAAACTGCTTTTTACCCGCTATCTCAAAAAGAAGGGCAGAGCGATTATTGTTATGAGCAGTCGGAATAATGAAGAAGACTGGGGCCGACAGCTGCAGGAGCAGCTTGAGAAGAACGGCAGGACTTCAGTACTGAGCTGTGGTTTTGAGGACAACTGCGGTCTCCATGCCAAAGAGCTTACGCAGACTATCAATGGTTTTTCCTGCCAGCTCTTTTTGCAGGAGCATCCCTATCGTTTTCATTCACCTTTATGCGGTCGTTATAATGTCCTCAATGTGCTGGCTGCCCTCGGGGTTGGAGTGGGGGTTGGGCTGGAAGCCCAGCAACTGGTTCTTGGTCTGCAAAAGGTACACCGGGTACCTGGTCGCCTGGAACCGGTGCGGCTGGCCGCAGTTGACGGAGTATCCTGTCCTACTATTTTTGTTGACTACGCCCACACCCCTGATGCCCTGCACAATGTGCTGCAAACCCTGCTGCCCCTGACCAGTGGGCGGCTGATCTGTGTTGTCGGCTGCGGTGGTGACCGTGATCGGGGTAAACGACCTCAGATGGGAGCAATTGCTGGAGCGATAGCCCAGGTAACAATTCTCACTTCTGACAATCCACGCTCGGAAGATCCAGAGACCATAATCAACGAGATAGCAGGGGGGATTGGATCGCTGGCTCAGGAAGTACCTCCGCAGGACTTGTTTACGGACAGTGTGGACAAGGGACGAGTTTTCAGCCGTATAACGGATCGAAAAACAGCCATTCATGCCGGTTGCAGCCTGGCAGAAAAGGACGATATTGTCCTCATTGCTGGTAAGGGACACGAGGATTACCAGCTACTTGGCGATACTCGGCTATCTTTTGACGATCGGCAGGAGGCCATGGACGGATTGCTCAGCTGGAATAAAGAATTGCTGGTACAGGCCACTGGCGGCACGGTTTCCGAGAGACAGTCCGGCCTGCCGGAGTCTCTGCTTTGCTCCGCTTACCCGGAGTCTCGCAGGCTCGCTTACCCGGAGTCTCGCAGGCTCGCTTACCTGCCTGCAGTCTCCACAGATACCCGAACCCTGCAGCAGGGAGATATCTTTGTGGCTCTGGCCGGGGAAAACTTTAATGGTCACGACTATCTGGATACTGCTGTGCAGAAAGGAGCAAAAGCCCTCATTGTCCAGCAACCACCTGAAAAACTGCCAGAGGATGTTCTGGTCATCAGGGTAGCAGACACCCTTCAGGCTCTTGGTGATATGGCTGCTTTCCGGCGGCAGTTGTTGCGGAACAGGCTCAAGGTAATCGCTATCACCGGGAGTTCCGGCAAGACCACGGTCAAAGAGATGGTGAGTGCGATCTGTGCTGAACATCTGAACCTGACCAGCAAAAACAGAGACACCTTGCTCAAAACCAGGGGAAATTTCAACAACCTCATTGGCCTGCCCTTGTCCCTGCTGCCGGTTGCGGCTCGTCATCAGATAGCAATTCTGGAGATGGGGATGAACCGGCTGGGCGAGATTGAAAGACTGACTGAGATTGCGGCTCCTGATATCGGCTGTATTACCAATATCCAGGCCGCCCATCTGGAAGGACTGGGTACTATTCAAGGGGTTGCCCAGGCCAAAGGAGAGCTCTTTTCCGGACAGAGTACAGACAGTATCTCGGTGGTAAACCTTGATGATCCCCTGGTCTGCAGGCTGGCAAGAAGAGCAGAAAACAGTATCAGCTTTGCCATCACCCCGGCTGGACGGCGAAAAAAACCGGATGTCCGAGCAACCAGAATTGTTCCGCAGGGGGAGGCGGGAACTCGTTTTACCCTCCATATTAAGGATTGGAAGAAACGAATCACCCTCAACAGCCCTGGAATACATAATGTCAGTAACGCTGCCGCTGCCGCAGCAATAGCTCTTGCAGCCGACATTGCTCCAGAAACGATTATCAGCGGTCTGGGCAGCTATCAGAATGCGCATAAACGGATGCAGTTCACGACTCTGCCCGGCAATATCCAAGTTCTCAACGACTGTTATAATGCCAATCCGTCCTCCATGTCTGCAGCCTTGAAAACAGTGCGCGGATTTGGCTCTGATTGCCACCGGTTTGCCCTGCTGGGTGATATGCTGGAACTGGGAGTGGATGCCGTTGCTCTCCATGAGCAGCTGGGGAGCGAAGTAGCGCAACTGGGCTTTGATCAACTGGCAGTCACAGGCTCTTTTGCGGAGGCGGTGGCAAGGGGTGCTGTTGCCTCTGGCATGGCAAAGGAACAGGTACATGTCTTCCCTGATGCCCCGGCCATGGCTGCATGGCTCAGTAAAGAGATGGCAGCGGGCAGGATCGGGGCGGATGACTGGCTTCTGCTGAAAGGTTCAAGAGGAATGCGTATGGAACAAGTACTGGAATACCAGCAGCCGGAAACCAGAAACCCGAAAGCAGGTAAGCGAAGCGAAGCGAAGACTCCGGGTAAGCGAAGCGAAGCAAAGACTCTGGGAGCGGAAAACTAACATGCTCTATCATTTTCTCTATCCACTCCATGAGCAATTCAGTGTCCTGAATGTATTTCGTTACCTCACCTTCCGTTCCATTGGCAGTGCGGTAACCGCCTTTTTGATCGTTTTTCTCCTGGGTCCAGTTTTTATCCGCTGGCTCAAGGCGCAGCAGATAGGACAGGTAGTACGCACGGACGGACCAGAGACCCATTTGAGTAAACAGGGTGTCCCCACCATGGGCGGGATGTTGATTGTAGCTTCAATGGGGGTTTCAACCCTGCTGTGGGCCGACCTGACCAACCCCCTGGTCTGGGTCTGCCTGTTGCTGACGGTTTTTTACGCCATGATCGGCTCCTTTGACGACTGGCAGAAGATTAAGAAGTGTAACTCAAAAGGATTGTCGGCCAGGGGCAAGCTGATTCTGCAGGTAGCCGGAGCCACCATGGTTGGCTTGTTTCTTTTGATCAGCCCGGTCTATGACGGCAACCTGAGCCTGCCCTTTTTCAAGGATTTTCACCCTGATCTTGGCTGGTGGTATATCCCCTTTGCCGTGACCGTAATTGTCGGAGCCTCCAATGCCGTCAACCTGACCGATGGGCTGGACGGACTGGCAGCCGGACCGGTGATGATCACTGCGGGAGTGTATTTTATCTTCTCCTATGCGGCAGGGCATGTAATTGTAGCCGAGTATCTGCAGATTCCAGCTGTGCAGGGGGCTGGTGAGGTATCGGTTTTTTGCGGCACCATTATTGGGGCCTGTCTGGGATTTCTCTGGTTTAATGCCTACCCGGCTCAGTTATTCATGGGAGATGTAGGCTCCCTGGCTCTGGGTGGTGCCTTGGGTACGGTGTCGATTATCATTAAACAGGAGTTTCTCCTGGCCATTGCCGGGGGTATCTTTGTGATGGAGGTGATCTCGGTCATCCTCCAGGTAGGCTATTTTAAGATGAGTGGCGGAAAACGAATCTTTCTTATGGCTCCCTTTCACCACCATTTTGAGAAAAAGGGGTGGGCAGAACCTAAGGTGGTCATGCGTTTCTGGATTGTCTCCATCATCCTTGGCCTGGTGGCTCTTGCCACTCTGAAGTTAAGGTGAGGAGTGAAGCGTGAGGGCTGAGGAGCGGATAGATGCTGATATGCGGGTGGTGGTTCTGGGGTTGGGTAAGTCAGGATCAGCAGCAGTGCGATACTTGTCTGCGCAGGGGGTAAAGGTTGGCGTTTCCGAATACCGGGAGCAGGGGCAACTGAGCAGTGAAGAGCTTGCCCTGATTACCGAGCATAGCGTTGAACTGGAAACTGGTGGTCACAGTGAGCAATTTTGTACGGATACAGACTGCATTGTCGTCAGTCCTGGAGTCCCGCTCGATCTGCCGGTGCTGGTTGCAGCCCGCCAGCAGGGTATCCCTATCCTGGGAGAACTGGCTCTGGCTGCGGATGAAATCAGGGTACCAGTAATCGCAGTGACCGGCTCTAACGGTAAGACCACGGTGACCGGACTCATCGGGCATCTGTTGCAGGCAGCCGGAAAAACAGTGTTTGTTGGCGGTAATATCGGCACTCCGATTCTTGAATACCTGATAAACCCGGAAGGATTTGAGGTCGTGGTTCTGGAACTGTCCAGTTTTCAGCTGGAATCAGCAGGCAGTTTCAGGCCGGATATGGCTCTGCTGCTCAACCTGTCTCCGGATCATCTGGACTGGCATGGCACCATGGAGAGGTATGTCGGAGCAAAAAGAAAAATATTTGCCCACCAGGGCAAGGGTGATACGGCCATCATCGGCGCGGATGATCCCCTGGTGATGGTAAAATCAAAAACAACAGAAGAGACAACAGCAGAGACCGTTTTAACATTTGGAACAGAACCAGGATGCAGGAGCATAATAAAAAGCGCATCCATACAGCTGCGTCCCGGATTCGGCGACAACAGTACAAGCGAGAAGTATCCCCTGTCTGCAACCGGGCTTGCCTCCAGGGTGAACCGTTATAACGCAGCAGCGGCTGTGCTGGCGGCCAGAAGTTTTGGTTGCAGCCAAAGGGATATTCAGGCTGGACTGGCTGATTTCCAGCCACCGCTGCACCGGATGACCCCGGTGGCAGAGATAAATGGAGTCTTCTTTGTCAACGACTCCAAGGCAACCAATGTCGGAGCAGTGCTGGCGGCTCTGGCTGGTTTTGACAACCGAGTGATTCTGATAGTAGGCGGCAGAGATAAGGGCAGTGATTTTGCACCTCTGGTACCAGTAGTACAAAGGCATGTTAAAGAACTGGTACTGATCGGTGAGGCAGGTTCAACCCTTGCCCGGGTGTTGGGGGATGTCGTGACACACCGCTTTGCGGATTCCATGGAGAATGCTGTACAACAGGGATTCGAGGCAGCGGATGCGGGAGAGACCGTTTTGCTGGCTCCGGCCTGTGCCAGTTTTGATATGTTTAAGAACTACGAACAGCGGGGTGACGTTTTTACACAATGCGTGTTGGACTTACAATCAAGGGTTGAGGGAGACAGATGCGGGTAATCATCACCGGAGGCGGCACAGGGGGACATCTCTTTCCAGGCATTGCCCTGGCAACCGCACTTCAGCAACGGATAAGCGGCTGCGAGGTGATGTTTATCGGCACCAAACGGCATCTTGATTGGGAAACGCTGTCTGGTTACGATTTCCAAAAGGCCTCCATCTCCTGCATGGGTCTTAAAGGAATGGGAACCTTTGCCCGTTTCAAGAGTGTGGCAGGGCTGCCAGCAGCCGTATTTGAGGCTGCAAAATTAATGAGAAAATTTAAGCCCGACCTGGTCTTTGGAGTAGGCGGGTATGTGACCGGGCCGGTACTACTGGCTGCGAAACTGCTGGGCATCCCAACCTGCATTCATGAGCAGAACTCGGTGCCGGGACTGGCCAACCGGATGATCTCCCGTTTTGTGCGCCGGGTCTTTGTCTCCATACCAGGTACCGTAGGACTCCCGGAAGAGAAAACGATTGTCACGGGCAATCCGGTTCGCGCAGAGATCCTGGCAGCAGCAGAAAAAGAGGTTGAATTCCCAAAGGAGTTGACGCTCCTGGTACTGGGTGGAAGCCTGGGGGCACACCGGATCAACCTGTTGATGCTGGAGGTTATGGAGTGTTTCCAAAAAAATGAGGTACTGCCCTCCATCAGGCTGATCCACCAGACCGGTCTGGCGGATGAGGAGCGGGTAAAAGGCGGTTATGCGGCAATTGGTATTGAAGCAGATGTGTCGGCATTTTTTAAGGATATGGCTGAATTATACAGCCGAGCCAACCTGGTGGTTGCCAGGGCCGGGGCAACCACCCTGGCAGAATTGTCGGTAATGGGACTTCCCTCCCTGTTGATCCCATATCCCTATGCCGCCGACGATCATCAGGCCAAAAACGGCTACTATTATGTGGAAGGTGGCGGGGCGGAAATGTATAGAGAGGCTGATTTGAATGCGAAAATCCTTGGCGCAGCTATTGAGCGTCTATTGAAAAGTCCTGATAAATTGCAGTCCATGGGCAGAGCCATGAAGAGACAGGGGCGACCAGGTGCCACTGACCTGATTCTTAACGACTGCCTGAAGTTAGTTGACAGTGGATAGTTGATAAATAGAAGTGTCAACTGTCAATTATCAACTATCAACTATCAACGTAATCTATGTATAACAAAACAAAACACATCCACTTTGTAGGTATCGGCGGCATAGGCATGTCCGGCATAGCCGAACTGCTCCTCAACCTCGGCTATCAGGTAAGTGGTTCAGACCTGCGCACGTCTGACATCACCCATCGTCTGGAAAAGCTTGGCGGTACGGTCTTCACCGGACACCAGGCCGAAAACATCAGCGGTGCCGATGTGGTGGTCGCCTCAACCGCCATAAACACGAAAAACCCAGAGGTTGTGGCTGCAAAAGAACAACAGGTTCCAGTCATCCAGCGGGCCGAGATGCTGGCGGAACTGATGCGTCTCAAGAAGTATGGTATTGCGATTGCCGGAAGCCACGGTAAGACCTCCACCTCCTCCCTGGTGGCAGCAATCCTGGCAGAGGCCGGCCTTGATCCCACGGTGGTAATAGGGGGCAAGGTGGATTGCCTGGGCGGCAGTAATGCCCGGCTGGGTGAGGGAGAATTTCTTGTTGCCGAGGCGGACGAGAGCGACGGATCTTTCCTCAAGCTGTCACCTGTGATCGAGGTGATTACCAATATCGACCTGGAACATCTGGAATATTACCGGGATCTGGATCATATCAAGGAAACTTTTTTAGAGTTCATTGGCCTGATTCCCTTTTACGGGGCTGCCATTGTCTGCCTTGATGATCCCAATGTTGCCGAACTGCTGCCCCGTATTCAACGGCGTAAGATTACCTATGGCCTGACCGAACAGGCAGACCTGCACGCTACGATGATCGAGGTTCAGGGACGGAGCAGCGAATTCACGGTCTGGTATCACGGACAAGAGCTGGGCAGAATTCACCGCAACAGTCCAGGCCGTCACACCATTTATAACACCCTGGCGGCAATAGCGGTCGCCCTGGAACTGGAGATTGAATTTCCCGTGATCCGCACGGCCATGGCATCCTTTGCAGGGGTACAGCGCAGGCTGCAGATCAAGGGGGAGAAACAGGGAATCCTGGTGGTGGATGATTACGGGCATCATCCAACCGAGATCCGCGCCCCCTTGGACGACGTGCGCGACGGCTCGCCTGTGCGCAGGCTGGTGGTGGCCTTTCAGCCTCACCGCTACACTCGGACAGAGGGACTGTTTGATGCCTTTAGCACCGCCTTTCACCGGGCAGATATGCTAATTATTTCAGACATTTATGCGGCCAGCGAACAGCCCATTAAAGGGGTCAACAGTGAGGCTCTGCTGGTGGCTATTAAAGAACACGGCCAGTCAAACGCATTTTATCATCCTGATCTAGCTGCACTGCCGCAGTATCTACGTGAACATGCTGAGGAAGGTGATCTGGTACTGACCCTGGGGGCGGGTAATATTGTCCAGGCGGGTGAACAGCTGTTGAAGCTTCTTTAAGGATTGATTAGAGATAATGAAGCAACAGGATAAACCCTTCCCGGCCTGGCCGAAGATGCTGAGGGATGTCTCCATGGCCGACTACTCCACCCTGCGAGCCGGTGGCAGGGCAGCAGGACTGATTGATGTGGAAAGCGGGGATGAGTTGCGGGTGTTACTCGATTACCTGAACAAAAACAGATACCCCCATAGGGTGATCGGCAAAGGATCCAATATCTTGGTTACCGACGCAGGCTATGCTGGGGTCATCATTCGTCTCAGGGGCAAGTTTAACAGGATCAGCCGCAAAGATGAACGTGCAGGCAGAGGCATCATTCGGATCGGTGCAGGCTGCTCCCTGGCAAAACTGATCTCCTGGTGCAGCAAAGAAGCGTTGAGCGGGCTGGAATTCATGCACGGTATCCCCGGATCTGTGGGCGGGGCAATTCGAATGAATGCCGGAGCCTGGGGCAAGGAAATCGGCAGCCTGGTGCAAGTCCTTGAGCTGGTTGACTCCAATGGTCAGGTTTGCAGCCTGGAAAAAACAGGATTGAAGTTCTCCTATCGCAGGCTGTCCCTTGCAGACGGAGAGAATGCAACAGGGCTTGGCGATACCATTATTACCGGGGTGACCCTGCTGCTCAGGCCGGATGCAGAGGCAGAAATACGCAGCCGCTGCGCAGATTATCAGACCCGGAGAAAGGGAAAACAACCGGTCGGAGTTGCGTCAGCAGGATCGTTTTTCAAGAATCCCGCCAACGATTCCGCAGGCAGGCTGATTGAGGCTGCCGGGTTAAAGGGCATCAGTTGCGGGGATGCCATGGTTTCACCGGTACATGCCAACTTTATCGTCAATAACGGTACAGCAGGCGCAACAGAAATTATCGACCTCATGCACAGGGTGCAGAAGGGTGTCTGGAAAAAATTCGCTGTCCAGCTAGAGCCGGAAGTAGAAATTATTTAGGATTATTTTGGCAGACAACAAGGTAAAATACGGAAAACAGGTAAAAAATGGTCACTTCCAATGGCTCAAAAAGGGAAGGTCTGCCCTAATTTCCACCCTGGTTACGCCCTTAACCAAGGCCATGGATTCCCTGCATGGTCGAAACAGACAGAGAAGAAAACAACAGTCCCGACAGACCTCCTGGGAGGAGAAAAAAGACTTCAAGCAACTGGTCAGACCCATGGTGCGGATCCTGTTACTGACCATCCTTCTGCTGACTGCTGCGGGTTCAGGCTACCTGTCCCTGAGGAATTCAGACACCTTCAGGCTGCAGACAATCACGGTGCTGGGTAACCGGGTCACCCTGGAAAATGAGCTCTTAGCCCTTGGCAAAGTGGAAACCGGGCAAAGCCTGCTCAGTCTCCATGCCAAAGAGGTGGCAGCCCGTATCACCGCCCATGCCTGGATCGATCGGGTACGCATTGAACGAGCCTGGCCAGACACCCTGATGATACGGGTATATGAACACCGCCCACTGGCCATGGTCATCTTTTCAGGAGGGGAAGAGAAAGAAAACAGTAAGGAAAGCGGAAAAGGGCTGTACTATGTGGATCAAAATGGTAAGGTATTCACATCAGTAGCTCTCTTACAGGACAAGGACTTTCCGGTGATAACCGGTCTGCCCCTGTCAGCGAACCGTATCGGAATCGATATTGCTCAGATGCAGCTTGCGAACACCGACCTGCCAGCCAGGGCATTTCGCTTTCTCCATCTCGCAGCCAGGGGTAACCTGACCCTGCCCTTGCAGTCCATTTCCGAACTGCATCTGGACGCTGAAAAGGGATTGATTGTCTATCTTGTGGATTATCCCTTTCCTATTTATATGGGATTTGATAATACCAGGGAGAGATTTTACCAGCTAGTACGGTTGCTGGACAGGCTGTACCGAAAGAAAAAGATACAGGATATAGATGAAATCCGTATGGATTATCTGGAAGGCCGCATCCTTGTGGCTATGGCTCAATAACTATGGCTGAATAACTATTGCTGAATAGCCATTGCTAACAGCGGCTTTTGATAACATCGGGTATGACGACAATGGAAGAACTGGATATACAACAAGAACAACAAGAACAACAGGAACGACAAGAGCCTGAAGAAACAGGAGAACTGGTCGCAGGCCTGGATATCGGCACCACCAAGATCTGTGTTGTTATCGGGGAATACTTCCCGGACGGCAGGGTAGAGGTCATCGGGGTGGGTACTGCCGCCTCCTCCGGGATGAAGAAGGGGGTGGTAGTCAATATTGAGGCCACGGTACACGCCATCAACACTGCCCTGGGGAGTGCCCAGGACATGGCGGGCTGCGATATTGAAACTGTATATGTAGGCATTGCCGGCGACCATATCAAGGGGTTTAACTCCCCCGGCATCCTGGCTATCAACAACCAGCAGATCCGGCAGCGAGAGATCAACGCAGTTATCGAAGCCGCCAGCACGGTCAAGATCTCCGATAATCAGCAAATCATCCATGTCCTGCCCCAGGAGTATATGGTTGACGATCACACCGGCATCCAGAATCCCATGGGCATGACCGGGGTACGACTGGTCACCAAGGTGCATATTGTGACTGCGGACAACACCTCTCTCCATAATCTGGTGACCAGTTGCAACAGGGCTGGACTCGGGGTCTCTGATGTGGTGCTGGAATCGGTTGCCTCTTCCAGGTCAGTGCTGAGCAGGGATGAGATGGAACTGGGTGTGGCTCTGCTTGACATCGGCGGCGGCACCACTGATCTCGCCATATTCTGTAACGGGAGCATCAAACATACCTGGGAACTGGCTCTGGGCGGTAATAATCTGACCAATGATCTCTCGGTGGGGCTGCGCACGCCCCTCCAGGATGCTGAACAGCTCAAATATCAATACGGTGGAGCCATTTCCTCCATGATTACGGAAAACCACAAGATTGAAGTACCCACCGTTGGTGACCGCAAGTCGCGCACCGTATCACAACGGGTGCTGGTGGAGATTCTGGAGGCACGGATGGAGGAAATCCTGGAGGAAGTCAACAGGAATATCTGCGGTTCCGGCCTTCGCAACAGGATCAATGCCGGCATGGTTATCACCGGTGGTACTGCCCTGCTCGCCAATGTTGTTGACATGGCGGAGCAGATTTTTGACATGCCGGTTCGGATGAGTTTTCCCAGGGGGGTCGGCGGTCGAGTTGAGGACATCCAGTCCCCCCGCTGCACTACTGGAGTGGGTCTGGTGCTGTACGGATGTCAGGAGCGGCAGCAGGTTCCGCAGGAAAGCGACACCGTAATAAGCCGCATAAAGGGATTTTTTAAAAATATAATTTAGTTTGTGAGATGTGAGGTATGAGTAGTGAGTGATGAGTGATAAAAAATTAACCAACTTATTTTGATTTAGGCGGGTGCTGAAAAAATTGAAAAAAGTCTTTTATATCGTTGTCGATAATGTTATAGTTTGATTAGTTTTTTTTGAGACACAATGCTTGAGGGGGAAAAGCATGTCGTATCGTATGGTAGATGAAAAACCAGTAGCAAGCATTAAGGTAATCGGAGTCGGCGGTGGAGGGGGTAATGCCATCAACACAATGGTGGAAAACCGTCTTGCCGGGGTCGAGTTTATCGTAGCCAATACCGACATGCAGGCACTGGAAAAATCCAGGGCTGACATTCGACTCCAGCTGGGGCCCAATATCACCAAGGGAATGGGTGCGGGAGCCGAACCAGAGGTTGGCATGGATGCTGCCCAGGAGTCCCTTGACGATCTGGCCAATGCCCTGAAGGGCGCAGACATGGTCTTTGTAACCGCAGGACTGGGTGGTGGAACCGGGACTGGAGCAGCCCCTGTCATTGCCCAGTTGAGCAAGGAAAGTGGTGCTCTCACCGTATCGGTAGTGACCAAGCCGTTCTACTTTGAGGCAAAACGTCGGATGCGCAATGCCGAGGAGGGTTGGGAAAAGCTGAAGAAATACTCTGACACCATTATCACGGTACCCAATGATCGCCTTCTCAACCTGATGCAGAAAAACTCCACCCTCATCGATATGATGAAAATGGTGGACAATGTCCTGCTGCAGGCAGTCAAGGGAATCACCGACCTGATCAATCTGCCCGGTCACATCAATGCTGACTTCATGGATCTCAAGTCGGTTATGCGTGAAGTGGGTCCCGCCATCATGGGAACCGGAGTCGCCAAGGGTGAAAACCGAGCCACAGAGGCCGCCAAGCGTGCCATTGACAACCAGTTGCTGGAAGACGTGGGCATTGACGGAGCCATGGGTGTCCTCATCAATATCTCTGCCACCGAGTCCCTGACCATGGGTGAGTTCATGGAGGCATCCTCCCTGATTCAAGAAAAGGCGCATGACGATGCCAATGTTATCATTGGTGCCCTGTTTGACGAAAACATGGGCGATGAGCTGCGGGTAACCGTTATCGCCACCGGTATTTCCAGCATCGATGAATCAGACACCATTTCCGAACTGGAAGTAGCTGCACGGCACAGGAAGGAGGACTTAAACCGAATTAATGAGGTCAAAGAGACGGAAAGCAGCAGGGAAAAAGGCTCGGTTACCTTTGCTACTCCCAATGTGATCCATAAGGGGCTGCGTGCCATGCCTGCGCCAATCTTTGACGAACAGAATGATCTGGCCGAGTGGGATGAACCTGCCTATATCCGCAAAAAGGCGAACTGAGGTTGTGTACATCTGAAACAGGAACCGTCCGAAAAAAATGGAAGGGTCGCACCCCCGCGGCTCTGCTTTATCCCAACACCTACCCTGTCGCAGTTTCCAACCTCGGCTTTCAACTCCTCTATCAACAGCTAAACAGTTTTGACCATCTTGTCTGCGAGCGATTTGTCTATCCCGAGGAAGGGCAACGGTTCCGTTCCCTGGAATCAAGCCGCCCCCTTGCTGATTTTTCTCTAATTTTTGTATCCGTCAGTTTTGAACATGACTACCCGGCTCTGGCAGCCATGCTGGTTGCCGGTGGAATAGAACCGTACGCAGAGCAGCGCAGTGAGTTGATTGAACCCGGAAAGCCGCTGCTTATCTTTGGCGGAGCAGCAGTCTTTATGAATCCAGAGCCCCTGGCTCTGTTTGCCGACCTGATGGTCATAGGCGAGGCTGAACCTGTTCTGCCCCGGCTTGTAGAGTTGCTGGCAAGCGGAACGGGAAAGCGAAAGGACTTGCTGTTCAAAATAGGTGCGTCCCTTGAAGGTTGCTATGTACCTCAAGGGTATGAATTTGAGTATGACGAAGTTGGCCGGGTGCGGAAACTCACTGTTGCACCCGGTCTTCCTACCAGGGTGCGCAAGGTTGTCCAGAAAGAACCGTTGATCGCAGCCCATTCCGAGCTGCTGTCACCGGATGCGGAACTGGGCATGTACATGGTTGAGCTGGGCAGGGGTTGCAGCCGTGGCTGTCGCTTCTGCGCTGCCGGTTTTATCTATCGACCACCCCGTCTCTGGGATGCTGACAGGGTTATCGCTGGTCTTGAGGCCCGCCCGCCCGGAGTTGACCGTATCGGGCTGCTGGGCATGGAGATGTCAGACAGTGGCACCCTGGATCGTATTGCCCGTTACCTGCGGAAGAACAACTGCTCACTCTCCTTCTCCTCCCTGCGTGCGGATCGGATCTCGGATCAGCTGCTGGAGCTGTTGTCCGAGTCAGGTCTGAAATCAGTGGCCATTGCCCCGGACGGTTCCTCCCACCGACTGCGCCAGCTCATCAATAAAGGCTTATCGGAAGCGGATCTGCTTAATGCGGCAGTCCGGCTGGCAGAGGCTGGTATATACACCCTGAAACTGTACGTGATGATCGGCCTGCCCACGGAAACAGAACAGGATCTTGACGAACTGGTATCGCTGATAAGCAAAATTCAGGAACAGATGCTGCCCATTGGTCGGAAACGTGGCCGGGTCTGCGAGATCATCCTGTCGGTGAACAGTTTTGTCCCTAAACCGTGGACCCCGTTTCAGTACCTTTCTTTTGGCGGGCAGTCAAAGGAACAACTTTTTGTAAGCAAAGACAGCAAATCAGCAGTCGCCTATTTAAAGAAAAAAATTAGGTATTTAAAAAAACAGTTTAGTAGAACCCCCAACCTTCATATCAAGATGGATCGACCGGAACGGGTACTTGCCCAGGCGGTTTTTTCCAGGGCAGACCGTCGCATCGGCTCAGTATTGCTGGACATGGGAACTGGCAAACTAAACTTTAAGCAGGCCATGAAGGCGCAGGGATTAACCGCCTGGCAGTTTGCTGTCCGTCCACGGGAAGCGGATGAACTTTTCTGCTGGGAGGTGGTTGACCATGGCATTACGGATGGATACCTGCACCGGGATCTGGAAAAGGGGTTGGCACTGAAGGCGACGCAACCCTGTGATACTGCAGTCTGCCGAAGGTGTGGCGTTTGTTAAAGAGCAGAAACCAGGCCTAGTAACCATCCAACATTGTAGCGTTAGCTGTACACATCAATGTTCGGAAATAAATTATGCAATCAACAAGATTTGGCCTCATACGCCATTCAATAACCCGTTGGAATGAGCAAAAACGTATCCAGGGATTACAAGATACTCGCCTGACCAAGACTGGCCGCAGAATGGCAACAGCCTGGGGACATGAGCTGCAGGATCTCCCCTGGAACAGAATCCTGGCAAGTGACCTGGGCAGAGTGCAGGAAACCGTGGCTCTGCTCAACCAGCAGCTCAATCTCCCTGTCCATCTTGAACCACTCTTGAGGGAGCAAAACTGGGGAGCATGGAGCGGACTCAGCTTCCCGGAACTGTTTATAAACCAGAAGGATGAAATCGATAAACAGGTGGCGGCAGGCTGGGACTTTCGCCCCCCCGACGGAGAATCACGCAGTGAAGTCCTTGCCAGGGGAAGCAAGGCACTTGGCAAAGCCGCAGAAAAATGGCCGGAAGAGAACATCCTGGTGATCTGCCACGAAGGAATCATTAAAACCCTGCTCTACCATCTCTTGGATCGTAAATTCCTCCCAGATGAAGCAAAAGTCCTCAAGGGATACCAACTCCATCTTATGACCATCAACGATCAGACCCTGTCCCTGCAGTCGCTCAACCACCTGAGCCTGGCCGGGAAGGATATATGAAACAACCCTGCCTGATGGTCTATTGTCAGCATGTGCTGGGCATTGGTCATCTCTGCAGGATGTTGTTAATTCTTGAGCAGTTACGTACGTACCGGATCACGCTGGTACTGGGTGGCACCCCCTTACAATTGGATTTCCCAAAGCATGTCCAGGTGGTACAGCTACCAGGACTTCGCATGGACGAGACACTCTCATGCCTTTTGCCGGTTGAGCCGGATCAGGAAATCTCCATTCTGCAGGAACAGCGTAAAGCACAGTTGTCAGCTATTTTTCAGCAGTTGCAGCCGAATCTTCTCCTGGTTGAACTCTTTCCTTTTGGCCGTAATCTCTTTCGTTTTGAACTGCTGCCCCTGCTTGAGCAAACGCAGATCCGGCAAAACTGCCGGGTAGTCTGCTCTGTCCGGGACATCCTGGTGGAACGGGACAACACGGAAAAATTTGAACAGCGGGTTCTTGACCGTCTCAACCAATATTTTGACCTGCTCCTGGTACACGGTGATCCACGACTGCTCACCCTGGATGAGACCTTCTCAAGGATGAAGGAAATCAAAATTCCAGTCTCTTATACCGGCTATATCTGCCAACCACCGCAACCGGAAGAGGGAAAGCAGGTGCGGGAAAAATACAATATCAATGAAAAGCTGATCCTCGTCAGTGCCGGCAGTGGCAGCGTGGGGCTGGCATTGTTGACTGCGGCAGTAGATGCCTTTCGGCAACTGGATATCACAGTCTGGCGGATGCAGGTATTCACCGGCCCCTATCTGGCAGAGTCGGATTTTCAACGACTCAAGGGATTAAGCAGCAAAACTCTCAGAATAGAACGATTCAGCAATACTTTTCCCGGCTGGCTGGCAGCAGCTGATCTTTCTATTTCCATGGCCGGATATAACACCACTATGAACCTGCTGGCAGCGGACTGTCCCTGCCTGGTGTATCCCTTTGCGCAAAACCGGGAGCAGCGAATGCGAGCCGAGCAACTGGAGCAGCGAGGCTGTCTCCATATTCTGAGTAAAAACGACCTGCAAGCGGACATACTTGCCAATAAGATAGTGCAAGCACTCTCCAAAAAAACAGCCCGTTCAGCATCGGCGGCTGTTTTGCTGGATGGAGCAGTTACCACTGCCAAGCTGTTACATAATTTTTTTGAAGCAAAACTGTGAAAATGATAAAGGGGGAAATGTTATGCTGAAAAAGTCAATTTTTAAGCAGTTAAACCTGAGCAGCTCAACAGAACCGGTCATCGAATGGGATATGACCCCGGATCTTGCCTTCTGCACCTTTTCCGCCAAGGGTATGCGTGACGAGCTGATCAACACCCAGGAACGTATCTGCTATTTCTTTATAGACAACTGGGGAAAAGAACCGGTACTCTATCTCATGGAACGAGGCACCAGGCATGTGAACATCTTGGCCGAGATCAAGGCTCCTCAGGAAATGCTCATTGACTGCATGGTCAAGCAGGGCGGCACTGCCACTTCCAGAGATAATTTCTCCATTGATGCCCCGTTAAAGGAATGGCTGCTTGCCAAGGTGGTTGAAGCTGAAAACAGCCCCTATCTTATCCCGACCACCTCTGAAAAAACCGTTGAAGAAGAAATGGAGGTCTCACTTCCTACCCCAGGTGAAATCGGTTGCAGCGACCGGGTCACCCTGCCTGCTGTCAATGATTCGTTTACAGACGACCAGTTGGGTTCAGTCATACAGAAATGGAACTTTTTTGACGCAGAGCTGAACCCGGAGGGGACATTCACCAACGCACTGGCTGATACAGGCATGATGACCGTGCTTGATGAACGAACCGGCCTTATCTGGCAGCGAGAAGGTCTCGACCTCTCTTCAATCCGTTCCATGAAGGGCAAAATTGAGCAACTCAACAAAGAAGGATTTGCGGGTAGCCATAACTGGCGGATGCCTAGCCTGGAAGAGGCTCTGTCGCTCATGGAGCCTGCTGCCAACACAAAGGGTGTTTTTCTCCACCCCTGCTTTTCCCGAGAACAGCCGTTCATCTTTGTTGCGGCCCGGCGTAAACCCACAGGTTACTGGTTCGTGGATTACGCTCAGGGCAAGGTCTATTGGTCTTCGGGTACGGTTCCCGGCGGTTTTTGCAGATTATGCCGATCTGCGGATTGAATACTCCTCCCGTGTCAGGATAGTTGTCGCTAACCGACGGACGGCTGAATGACAGCATAACACCAAGTTGCTGTAACGTAGCCAAGATAGTGGCTTCCATCATAGGTGATCCGTTATCGGACTGGAGCAGTAGTTCGTTACGGCGATTCCTTTGCACAAACAGGTTTTCTTGATCAGATTAACCTTTATGTTGCGAGTTTCTGTAACTTGTTAAAATATCGTAACTAATAGACGGCGAAGTCTTTTTTTCGATTTTCCCTTTATTATCAATATGCGATCTTTGTTTCCAGAAATCCAACAAAAAAACTGGTAACATAATAATGGCATAAAGATCACATTTCCCCGTTCCCGGCACCACCCCACACCTCCCTACAGGCTGTCCAGCCAGGCCAAAATTTCTTCCTTGTTATCCCAATCAACTATCTCAGCTACCTTAGCATCTTCTGAGAGCGATGACTGGGTATGCCGCAGAAATTGCTTCTGTACTTCCCGTTTCTGCCGCATCTCCATTTTCAGATATACCATAGTTGATTCGATGTTTGCATGGCCAAGCCTG
>DAOVTM010000096.1 GCA_030633145.1 Desulfobulbaceae bacterium | reverse complement strand
TGGTACCAAGAAGAAAACGGCAAGCATTACTATTATTATCATGTTGTGAATAATTCAACTAATTCAACAATAGTAGCCGTTTATATTGGATATGATTGGGAACATGGAATACCAACTCTTAATAGAGTGCGAGGAGAAACGGCACATATTCCATCAAAGTTTTATTCACCTTCTGGCTGGACAGGTAAGGTACAGTATACAGAAGAAACACTTAATTACGATTTAGAATGGGAAAGTGGAGTACCTAACCAAAATATAAAACCTGGCGAATCCAGTTATCGCTTTGGTGTTGAACTGACAAGCCAACGTACGGATTTAATAAGCACAAATTTTACGGTAATTTTTGGTGATTCAACCATAGCTACTAAACAACTTAGTGGTAGTGAAACTAAACCTCCCCCCAAAAATCATTGTTTAGCACCTCTATATCTCTTACTCTTATCCCAAGGAATAGAGGTAAAGTATCTACATATAGATTCTTCTAGCTAATGGATACTTTTTTTCGTTAGCATAAATCTATTCTACTCACTGGTTAACGTGGTGTCGGGATATACGGTAATAATATTACAGTTTGATGACACTTACGAGGTGTTAAGTTGTAACTGCCTGATGTAACATAAAAATAGCATAGAAAATTGGTTGAGCTGAACCAAAAGGTTCCGGGAATTCTGAACTATTAAGCCCGCATGCATGCTACCAGGTAGAACTAAAGTTCTCGGTCACGGCCTTTTGGTCAGCTCACCTCAACCGTTATACAAAAACAATGACCGCATTCAATAAAAATAAAGCCCCAAAAGGATGGCTGTTCCCTTTCAGTAAAAAAGAAATACATTCTTTCATCGAAGAAACAGGAGCAATATTTGATTACGTTGATTTCAAAAATACACAAAAACCATCTGAATATGTAAAAGGTAACATACGCTGTTGGTTTGGCATTTTAAATTCTAAAAAAATCAACAACGAATACCATTTCTCAATGGAGTTAAGTAGTTTCAAAGAAGAGTTCATCTCACCATGGAAAGAACAAATATTGAGTTTAGTCATTCAAGAAATTACAAAATGAGTAAAATGGAAAATGAGTCAACCTTTAAATGCATCTGTAAAACCAAGACAGCTTTTTTTATGTTATGAAATAAAAAATGGCATTTTCTCTACTTCATGCTTTGAGGTTGATTAAAATGTATAACAAAAGCCTTGGAGTACCTATAAATCGCTCGAGCTGAAACATTGAAAATGAATTGGAACCATTCTCAATTCTCCATTATTAACTTTAAATTGTTATGAATATCTTTGCCCAACCATTCTGGCTCCTTATCGGCCTTATTGTCTGCCTGGGAGCAGCCCTGTTCATCAGGGTCAATATTTCCCGCCGCAAAAGGGAACTGCGCCATTTTGCCGCCCCCCGTCTCCTGCCGCAGCTCACCGCCAATGTGTCGTTCTCCAGGCGGCGGATAAAGAACATTCTCCTGCTGCTGGCCTTGGCATGTCTCTTTGCGGCCTTGGCTCGACCCCAGTACGGGAACCGCTGGGTGGAGACCAGGCAAAAGGGGATTGATATCCTGATCGGGGTCGATGTCTCCAAATCCATGTTGGTGCGTGACGTGGCTCCTAACCGGCTGGAACGGGCAAAGCTGGCTATCCGTGATTTTACTTCCCGGTTGGAGGGAGACCGGGTAGGGCTGCTGCCCTTTGCCGGCACTGCCTTTCTGATGTGTCCTTTGACCACAGATTACCAAGCATTTAATAATTCCCTTGATGCCCTGGATGTGAACACCATCCCCCTGGGAGGAACCGACATTGGCACCGCTGTGCGGGAAGCGGCCAAGGCGTTGGAAAGTGAAAGCAACCATAAAATTTTAATCCTGGTAACAGACGGTGAAGACCTGAGCGAAGATGGACTCAAGGCTGCGGAAGAGGCGGCAGCAGAGAATATGACTATCTATACCATTGGGGTAGGCACCCCGCAGGGTGAGCTGATCCCGGTGCCTGATACTGGCAAGGGAAAATTCGTCCAGGATGCGGGTGGAAAATTTGTTACCTCTCGTCTGGATGAGACCACCTTGACCAAGATTGCGGAAATTACCAGCGGCCTTTATGTCCCCCTGGGCAATATGGGTCAGGGGTTTGATACAGTCTATGAAAAAAAGCTGGCTCTGGTACCCAAGGAAGAACATGACGAACGTAAGCGTAAGGTACCCATTGAGCGGTTTCCATGGCCCCTGGCTGCGGCGGTGTTTTTTTTGAGTGCTGACTTTCTCATCACTGGTCGGAAGTCTGTCTGGGCCTTGCGTTTACCCTTTGTCAAGACGGCAGGCAGACGTAAGAAAGGACAGGCGGCTCTGCTGGGTTGTATCCTGCTGCTGGCAGCGTTTTCCGACCCTTTTTCTGCGCGCGCTTCAGAAGGGGAGGAACTGTACAGGGCGGCGCAGTATGAGCAGGCAGCTGAATATTATCAGAAAGAGTTACAGGAAGATGAAGATAATTCTGTACTTCATTTTAATCTTGGTGACTCCCTCTATATGATGAAACAGTATGAAAAGGCCGCAAAAGAGTTTGATGAGGCTTTGCAGACGGACGATCTTTCACTCCAGGCAAAGAGTTATTTTAATCAGGGGAAAACGCATTATTTTATGGGGCATACTGCACGGCAAACTGATCCTGAACATACTGTTAAAGAATGGGAGAAGTCTGTTGAAGCTTATGAGGCATCGTTACAGTTGGAGCCTGATGATGATTTGGCTAAGAAGAATCTTGATTTTGTAAAAGGTGCATTGGAACAATTAAAGAAGGATCAGGAACAGGAAGAGAAGGAAAACAACAGTCAGTGCAAGAATCCGCAGCATAAGGATAACGACGAGAATAGTGACGAGCAGGAGCAAGAGAACAAAGAGGACGAGAAAAAAGAATCAGGGCAGCAGGAAAAAGAGGAAAACAAGAAAGAGCAACAAGAGGGGCAGGATAAAAAAGAGCAGGGAGAAGAGGAAGAACAGGAGGGTGATAAGCAGGAAAAAGACGAAAATAAGCAAAAGGAAGACAGTGCGCAGTCAGAAAAGCAGAACGATGATAGAGAAGAGGAGAACAAAGATCGTGCAGTTGACCCGCAGGATAATGACGATCAAGTGGATAATGATCAGCAGCAAGCCGTTCAGCCATCACCCGCAGACAACGATGAGCAGCCAGATGATATGAGCAGACAGGATATAGAGCGCAGGCTGCAAGGTAAAATGACTGTGGCTGAGGCGGAAGAACTGTTGGAAAGTTTGAAGGGAGAGCAGGGAGAACTTAATTTTATTCCTGGAAAAAAATCCTCACAGAAAGCGGTTAAAGAGGATTGGTAATGAAAAAAACGAAAACAAGAAATCATGTAAAAAGAAGCCTGCATTCAGTGAGCCTGGGAGTGCATATCCTGATTCTGTTGTTGTCAGTCTCTTTTGCCCAGGCCGCTGAGATCACAGTTCAGGCAGCCCTGAGCAGTAACCAGTTCACCCTGGACGAAACCGTGCGCATGACCCTCACCGTCAACGGCACCAAGTCAGCGGAACCTGCCATGCCCACAGCAGACGGTCTTCATTTTTCCTACCAGGGGCAGTCCAGCCAGATGCAGTGGATCAACGGCAAGGCATCCTCTCTGGTCGTTTTTACCTTTATGGTGCAGGCAGAAAAAGAGGGCAGCCACATCATTGCCCCGATCAGGGTGACTGTGGACGGTACGATCTATAGTTCTGAACCCATTACCTGTACCGTACAGCCGGCAACCACTGCCGCACCATCCACCGGACAGGTTGGTACGCCTGCGGCTCGGCTCCGTTCCGGCGAGGCAGATAAGATCGGCCTGATGCGTATTGAACTTGCTGCTGGTCAGGGCAAGATCTATACTGGCCAGCTAGTTCCCTTTACCATCAAGGCATGGTTCCGCCAGGGAATGCGGGTGACTATCAAGTCAAATCCCAGGTTTATCGGGGATAATTTTCTTGTTGAGTCCATTGATGAAGAGCCGAAACAGCGAGGCGTACAGATGAACAGTGAGCCGTATGTTGTCCTCACCTGGCAAGGCTCGTTGTCTGCAATTAAAGAGGGAACCTTCCCTCTTGAGGTGGAGATGGACGCTGAACTGCTGGTGCGTGAAAAGCAGCAGCGCAATAACCGCTTTAACTCTCCCTTTACGAATGATCCCTTTTTCAGCGATTTTTTCGGTCAGTATGCCCGCCGTCAGGTAATGGTGGCCAGCCCGGAAAAAGAGGTTACGGTCATGGGGCTGCCAGGAGAGGGACAGCCGGAAAATTTTCATGGAGCAATCGGCAAGTTCAGCCTTGCTGTGGCTGCCTCTCCCCTGGATGGAAAGGCTGGCGACCCTATGACCCTGAAGATGAACATAACCGGTCAGGGTAATTTTGACCGAGTGGCAGTGCCGGAACTGGCAGACACTACAGGTTGGAAGGTTTATCCTCCAGCTGACAGTTTTGCACAGCAGCAGGGAGGCAGCGGAACCAAAACCTTTGAACAGGCCATTGTCCCGACCAGTTCCGAACTGACCGCCATTCCCCCGGTGCGGTTTTCTTATTTTGATCCCGAGGCCGGTGAGTATGTCCAGCTAAACAGTGAACCCATTGCGTTACATCTGGAAAAAACAGCAGCACAACAGGCAGTTGTCACATTGCCGGATACTGTTGAAACGCTGCCTGATACCTCAAACCTGAAAAACGATACCAATCTGGCCCCTATTCGCAGTGCGCCTGGAAGGTTTGTCCCTGTTATCCTGCCTCTGTATCGGCAGACCTGGTTTCTTGTCATGACAACGGCAGCTTGCTGCGGTCTGATTGTCGTTCTGCTGCTCTGGCTGCGGAGAAAAAAACTGCTGGCAGACCCGTCCATCACCATCCATAAGCAGGTCAATAAACAACTCGTTGTTCAGTATCGGGATATGGAACAGGCGGTTGCTGCCCAGGATCAGGATGTTTTTTATACTCATTGCCGCCTTGCTATCCAGTTGCGGCTGGGTGAGGTGTGGGGAGTGGAGGCCGGTGCCATAACCCTGGCAGATTTGCAGCAGCGACAGGCTCCTGATGATCCCTTGCTTGCGATCTTCACCCGTTTGGAACAGAGCGGTTACGGCGGCATGGTTATTGAGCATGAGCGGCTGCAGGCATCCTTGCAGGAAATACTTGAAACCACTCGAACCGAACTGGATAGACTGCCATGAACTTATTTTATTCGCTTTTCATCCGGTTTTTTTTCCTGCTCTTTTTTCTCCTTCTCTTCTCTTCAGGAGCAGCGGCAGGGCAGGAGGTGGGACAGCCTGGAACTGTATCCATTGCCCAGCGTTTTGAACAGGTAAACCGTCTATACATTCAGGGTGAGTATCAGCGGGCCATTGATGGGTACTTGTCTATTGTTGAGGATAACGGCATGTCCGCGTCCCTGCTTTATAACCTGGGCAACAGTTATGCCGCTGCCGGGCAGCCTGGTTGGGCAGTACTCAACTATGAACGCGCCTTACGTCTTGCACCGGGCAGCGGCGATATTGAGGCCAACCTGGAGCAGGTACGTAAAGACGCGGGACTCTATCTTGATGATGAACCGTTCTATCTTCAGTTTACAGGTTTGCTGGCAGCAGATCAATGGCTGCTGCTGGCTGGTGCGGCTTTTGTTTTGCTTTCGCTTACGTTGCTGCTATCCATCTTGCGCCCCCAGGGGGGAAAGACGAAGACGGGGGCAATGGCATGGGTCAGGGGAATCTCTTTCTCCTGCCTGATACTTATCCTGATTGCCTTGCCTCTCAGCATCTTCAGTTACCAGGGGCAGGATGACGGAGTGGTCATTGGCGAGGACGTGCGGCTGTTGCTTTCCCCTTTTGCCGAGGCCGCCTCCACTGGCAGTATCAAGGCCGGACGGCTGGTTCGTCCAGGTAGCGAGCATGGTGACTTTGTCCTGATAACCGATGAAACCGGCCATAGCGGCTGGCTTGCCAGGGAAAGTTTTCAGCGGATCATGATTCGGAAAGCGAATCGGTAAATTTCTAAGTACCAGCTCGCCGGTGCGCACAGCGCACCCTACATTCTTGCATCCATGATTTTTTCGTAGGGTGCGCTGTGCGCACCATTGTTGGCAGGGACTCCCAAAAAAGTACGTTAAATGATAAGCTCACGAATAATTCGATCCAATTCTTCGACCATGTACAGGGGAAGAGAAAGGAATCTGAAAGTACCCTGGCTATCAGGCAGGGCAAAGTGAGCATCAACAATGGAGGGCAGGTCACCGTTGAAGCGCACTCCGAAAGCAAGTCCCTTTTTCTGGATAAATATCTGGAGAGATTTTAAAGAGCCTGTTTTACCGGCCTTGACCTCCACTGGAAATATCAACCCACCGCAGGTTTGCACATAATCAACTTCTGCTGATGCCTGCCGTTTTTCCCTGCACCAGTAATACAGTTCCGGTTCCTGGAAAAAAGGCCGGGAGTAGAGTAGATGCTGACCAATAAACTGTTCACAGATGGAACCGGTGTTGACCAGGGAAATATCATTGAGATTCTCAATATCAAGATAGCTCATTCCGCAGGCGGAAAGGAGCAGCCCGACATCAAGAAAGAGCGGTTTCTGCATTTTTTCATTGATCTCCGCCCGTAGCGGCACACCGTTTGCGCCACTGTGATACACAGGTGTATATACTCTCGCCAGAGCCAGGAGATGCAATGCCTTTTTTAGATCCGAGCTTTTCTCGTCTCGATCCAGATGAACATATTTTAGTTTATTTCCTACTTGAAGCGGCAATGTTTGAAACACTTTTTGCAGTCGAGTATGCTTGACCCGCTTGCCATATTTATTGAAATCATCTCGATAGGTAAGCAAAATCGATTGCTTGATGGACTCAACGTCGAGCATGGAGCCGTCTGTACAATAGCTCTGCACGGCTTCAGGCATGCCGCCAACAGCACAGTACAACCTGAACAACTTCATCAGTTCCGCATGGATGGGCAGAGGAAAGTCCTCGATCTGAAACTGTTCCATGAAATCACAGAGCTGTTCACGACCAGTTCCAGCAAGGAATTCTTTAAAGGTCATTGGTCCCAGGTGCAGGTACTCTATTCTGCCCACCGGCATGGAAAAAGTATGCTCTTCCAGGACAAATTCCAGGAGCGAACCCGCTGCAATGACATGCAGTTCCGGGAGTAATTCATAAAAATAGCGCAGGGAAGCCATCACTTCCGGCGCAGCCTGAATTTCATCAAGAAAAAGGAGTGTCTTGCCAGGTGTGATCTTTTGGGATGTCTGCAGTTCCAGCAGGCTGATGATTCTTTCTGGTTGCTTTGAAGCGAAGCTCTCTGCATACTCTCCATGGAGTTCAAAGTCGATTTCAAGGAGTTCAAGCTCTGCTTCCTGGCTGAACAATCGTACCAGAAACGATTTACCCACCTGTCGCGCGCCCCGGATCACAATGGGCTTTCTATTTTGTTTATTCTTCCAGGTATGGAGATAAGGTAAAGCAGATCTTTTCAGCATGAATCACCTCTTATTGTACTTTTGCAAGTATTTTTGTAAGGGTACAATTATACAGTACAGGTGATTTTGTAAAGGTAATTTTATACAATTAAAAAAAGAGTGTTCTATCAGCTATCATTGCCCTGCGAGCCAAGCAACCCATGCGCCTTTATCAAGGCAGCAGTCAACTCCTGTCCGGACAGGCCAACTCGCTTTGCAATATCATCCAGCTGAAATCGATCCGCATCTGCTCCGTTATTCCCTGCAACCCAGGGCATATCATGACCGAGCTTTTTATACCGTTCCCTGGCAAAGTCAAGGAGATCCCATCCCTGAGCCAGATTATAGAGCCAGAGGATAAAACCGATATTGATATAGCCTGGGGTCTGCTGCCAGTTGGGAAGTTGCTGCCATAATCCATCCGGTCGTTCCATTCCGCTGCTCTCCTCCATCATTACGATCCAGTTTCCGTAGATCCTGCGGATCAGTTCTCTATCATCCAACCTGTCCAGCAGGGTAAGATGATCTTTGAAATCCTCAGGACAAGACGGCCCCAGGCTGATGGTGTGAACCTCTTCTCGCTGCAGGCAGAAGATGTCGTTAAACTGCATGGAAGTAAGGGGCAGGCTGGCTGCTTGCAGTTTTTTCGGGGAATCCTGCAACATACCTCCCTTGTCAGTGGGGCTGATGATAAACACCCCCATATCCTGTGCTTTTGCCGCAGCAAGAGCCGGAGAGTTACGCTGAAAGATGGTGTACCAGTGCAGGTTGAGAAAGTCAAAACCGTTATCGCCCCGGTGTTCAATGGCCTGCTGGATAACCTTCACATCCCCATGTCCGGAAAAACCGATCCAGTCCGCCTTACCCCTGGCCTGTAACGCTCTTGCGGCAGCGAGACAACCGCCCGGTCGGCATGCCTGCCACAGGCTTTGGTAATCGTTGATACCATGTAATGCCAACAGGTTAACCCTATCCTGTCCCAGTCGCTGCAGCGAATCTTCAACATTGGCGGTGAACCTGTCCGGATCATCCTCTATCCCTACCTTGGTCTGAAGGATAAAGGAGTCCCGCTCATGGTCTGCCAGGATTTGGCCTAGCTGCCGTTCAGAACTGCCATATCCCCGTGCGGTTTCCAGGTGCGTTATGCCGTTTTTCAGGGCCGTGTCCACGATCTCCGCCATCTGCTGCTGCCGGAGATAGGGGATACTGCTATTGTCCATGTCTTGCCAGGAAAACATGGAGCGCATCATACCGCAGGAAAACACCGGCATTGTCAGGCCGGTTTTTCCGAATTTTCTGTAGATCATGGCTTTAACAAGGTAACATATCTATTTTTGTGTTGTTCTAAACGATAATTTGCTATTATGATGGTACTTAATAGTCGTAAAATTCATGTTATTCAAGATACTTTTCATACGGTTGGTCAGTACGGAATAAGATCAGATGCAACCGGTGATCAAGAGAGATGGGGAGGAGAACAGGATGGAAAAAGAGATTCGAGCCAGGGCCAGGGTGGATTACGCTGCCCATGTTCTGGTAAAATCAGCCAAAAGAGGGGTGGTTAAGGGAACGATTCGTGATATCGCCATCGAGGCCTTATACCTCTATATCGAGCCTATTTTTGTAATAAATGAGAAGGTACATCTCGAGATTATTCTCATAGGGGATGTCAGCCAGCTCACGATCAGTGTTGCGGCCACTGTTGTCCGCATTGATGAAAAGGGAGTAGCCATGCGTTTTTCCAAACCCCTGGAGTGGTGGCCGGTGTTTTCTCTTTTCCCCCTGCGTAGTCTTGATAAGAGATAGCAACAATGCCCACCCTGTTTCGCTGAGACCAGCTTAATCTGAAAAAAATAAATAACATGCTAATTACTCGTCCTTTTTTTCGTATAATCATATCCCTGATCATATTTCTTACCATTCTTGCTTTGAACAACTTCTACCAGTATTACCGCTTCAAATCAAATGTAGCAGCCACTCTCATCGCCAACATCAATAATAGTGAGCTTGACAGGATCAGGAACTTTTACATAAACATTGAAAACAAGCTCAAGCTGGTACAGCAATGGGGTAAAAACGGGGTGCTTGATTTAGGGGACACTGTGGAGCTGAACCGGCAATTTTTTCCCCTTCTGGAACAAAATGATCTCCATCTGGCTCTGACCCTGGCCAACTCCCAGGGCCATGAATACCATCTTTCGCGTAAGGGAGAGGACTTTTTTACCCGACGTTCCACGGTCGGCTCGGATAAGACGACCATCATAAATCAACAATGGAAAGACCCGAATACGGCCGTGAACAAGGAGTCCACGCAAACCGGTGACTATGATCCCCGTGCAATGGAATGGTTCAAGACCAGCGGAGACGGCGGAACGATTCACTGGACATCCAGATACACATTTTTCCAGAGCGATGTGCTGGGAACCACTGGTTCAGTACACTGGAGTCCTGAGAATTCAACGGATTTTCTCGTCTTTGGTATTGACATCTCCCTTGAGGCCATTGAACGCCTCCTGATCGTACAAAATGCTGAAATGGAGGTTTTCCTTTTCCTGACCAATAGCAGACATGATTTTTTTATTACCGAGAATCATTCTGGGTTGCCGGATGATTTCAGAGAGATACAGCAGGAGGTGGCTACCCGTGTACGCGATCCGAAACAGGCTGCCGATACTTTAATCAGCATCAACTCCAACTCAGTCAAGTGGCTTGTCTCAATGCGCTCTGTTGATAAGGTTACCGACAGGTTATGGGTGGGAATTCTTGCCCGTGAGCGGGATCTGATGGTCAACCTGAGAAAAGAATTATTCAAAGTAGAGCTTATGGAGATTATTCTCGGGCTTTCAGGTGCTCTTCTGGTGTTTTTTATTCTGGGCAGAATTGTCGGCACCCCCCATGGTTCCAGCAAAGATGAACTCCTGGATCCACTGCTTGAGGTTCAGCAGCTGATAGCACGGGGTGAGGGGAGCAGGGTGGAGTTCAAATCCACTGTACGGATGAATCTCAAAGCCGGAAAAAACGGAAAAGAGATAGAGCTTGCCTGGATCAAGGCTGTGGTGGCATTCCTCAACTCAAATGGGGGCGATCTTCTGATCGGGGTTGCAGATGATGGGGAAATCCTCGGCCTTGCAGCGGATAACTTTGAAAATGACGA
>DAOVTM010000331.1 GCA_030633145.1 Desulfobulbaceae bacterium | reverse complement strand
TGTCCAGCCGTTCCAGGGTAAAGATACAGCCACCCTCGGAGATGACGATTCCATTCCGATCAAGATCAAAGGGACGGCTGGCCCGTGCCGCTTCTGGATGTTCCGCCAAGGCACCTTGAGCCCGGAAACTGGCAAAGATGCCAAAGGAACCGACACACTCAGATATCCCGCCGCAAAGGGCAAGATCCACCTCGCCCAACCGCAGCATCTGGCTCCCCTGAATCAGAGCAGCATTACCAGCCGCACAGGCAGCACCCACCGAATAATGAGGCCCGGTGATACCCAGTTTCATGGTCACCTCACCAGCCGGATTGTTGAGTACGGTGCGGGGGTTATGGTGGTGGGTCCAGTAATCGACATTATGATCAAACTGACCAATATTATAGACCTCGTTTTCCGTTTCCACGGTGCCGTGTTCGGTCAGACCGATATAAACACCGGTTCTTGCCGGGTCATAATCAGAATCTGATTCAGAAAGATCTATACCCGCATCAGCTAAAGCCTCACAGGCACAGTAAACAGAGATGCAGCCAGCCCGGGTACCCCGCTTATTTTCTTTTTTCTTGCGGTATTTTGTTTCAGGAAAATCACAGACACCAGCCGGGGACGGATCCATATAACGAAGGTCAATGGTTGTAATCCCGCTCTCACCTGCCAGAACCTGCTTTCTAAAATCGGCCAGGGTGTTGGCACCGCCCGGTGCAGTCAGGCCGACACCGGTTATAACTATTCGGTCACGATCCTTATCACGATTCTCTGTAGTCATCAGTTCACTCCCAATAGCCCGGCTACAATACCGGGGACTGATTTAACGGCCTCAGCCAGCTTATCCGGCATGGGCCCTCCTGCCTGAGCCATATCCGGCCTGCCTCCACCCTTGCCGCCGACAATGACCGCCACCTCTTTAACCACTGCACCGGCCTTGATCCTGGCTGTTGCGTCTTTACTGACAATGGCCAGCAAAGCTGCCTTACCTTTGAACTCACCACCCAAAACAGCGACTCCACTCTTCATCTTGTCACGCACCTTATCCCCGACATCACGCAGGGTCTTGGGAGAATCCAGGGGAATCAGACCGCTGATCACCTCCAGTCCATCCACCTGCACCGCCCCTGATAAGAGAGAGTCCAGATCAGACATGGCCATGGAGGCGTTCAGGGCAGCGATCTCCTTTTCCAGCTCTTTCTGCCGTTTAAGAAGCCCGCTTACCTTGACCGGGGCATCCTCAAAGGAACCGGATAATAGCTGAGCCAGCTCATCGGCTCTGGCCGCCATCTGCTGCAGCCAGTCGATAGCCCCTGACCCGGTTACAGCCTCGATGCGACGTACTCCAGCGGCAATGCCGGTTTCAGAGACAATCTTGAAGAGGCCGATATCGCCGCTTGCTCTGGTATGGGTTCCACCGCAAAGTTCCTTGGAAAATTCCCCAATAGTTACCACCCGAACCTCGTCGCCGTATTTTTCTCCAAACAGGGCCGTGGCTCCACCTGCAATTGCTGCCTCTTTGGAGAGAATGTCGGTCTGCACCTGCTCGTTCTCACGTATCTTGTCATTAACCAGTTGTTCGATCTCCCTGATCTCATCCGGGGATACTGGAGAAAAATGGGTAAAGTCAAAACGGAGACGATTTTCCGTTACCTGGGAACCGGCCTGCTTGACATGGTCGCCCAGAATTACCTGCATAGCGGCGTGGAGGAGGTGAGTGGCGGTATGGTTAAGGGCAGTGGCCGCACGGCGGTTATCCACCTGCATGATCACCTGGGTATCGGATGTCAGAGTACCCCTCTCAACAATCCCGCTGTGCAGCACCAGCCCATCCGCTATGAGTCGGGTTGACTGAACCAGAAAGAGACCGTCCTGCCAACTGATGGTTCCGGTGTCTCCCCGCTGTCCACCTGCCTCAGCGTAAAAAGGGGTCTGCGGGCAGAAGAGTTGAACCTCTGTCCCTGTTACCGCCTCAGATACCAAGCTGCCATCTCTGTCAATGATCGCCTCAACCGTACCATCCAGCGCATTCTTTTCATAACCGACAAACTCGCTCTTTTTTCCCTGCTCAAGCAGGGCAACCACGCCCTTGGAAAAATGATCCACATCCTTTCCCTTCCAGGAAAGGCGTGACTGGGTTCGCTGTTCCTCCATGGCTGTGGAAAAGCCGGCCTCGTCCAACCCTATGCCCTTTTCCAGAGCCACGTCCCTGACAATATCCAGGGGAAATCCGTAGGTATCGTACAGTTTAAAGGCAAAATCACCGTTAATAACGGGTTTCTCATCTGCCTGCTGTAATCGCTCAATTTCTTCATCAAGCATGGCTAGACCGTTGTCCAGGGTCTCGCCGAAACGGTTCTCCTCGTGATCGGTCACCTTGGCCAGTAGCTGCCTGGAGTCTTCCAAATGGGGATACGCCTCCCGCATCAGATCCGTCACCAGTTGGCAGACCTTGCCGAAAAACACATCCTGCAGGCTCAGGGTTCTGCCGAAACGGATAGCCCGACGCATGATGCGGCGCAGGACATAGCCCCGTCCCTCGTTGGAAGGCAGTACCCCGTCTCCCACCAGAAAGGTGGTGGCTCGGGCGTGGTCGGCAATGACCCGCATGGCAACGTCATCCTTGTTGTTTGCCAGGTATGTTTTGCCAGACATCTCTGCTATAGCGTCAATGATCGGGCTGAACAGGTCACAGTCAAAGTTGTTGTACTTGCCCTGCAGGACAGCGGCCACCCGCTCAATGCCCAGGCCGGTGTCAATGGAAGGCTTGGGCAGGGGGGTCATGGTGCCGGACACGTCCCGGTCAAACTGCATGAACACCAGGTTCCACAGCTCCAGGTAGCGGTCACACTCGCAGCCCACGGCGCAGTCGGGAAGGTCACATCCCTGTTCCAGACCCTGGTCTATGTAAATCTCCGAGCAGGGTCCGCAGGGACCGGTATCGCCCATGGCCCAGAAGTTATCCGCCTCTCCGAGACGGACGATTCTCCCCTTGGGCAGATCCTCGATCTGTTCCCACAGCGCATAAGCCTCATCGTCTTCGTGAAATACGGAAACCCATAACTGCTGGGGATCAAGGCCAAGTTCTCTAGTGAGAAACTCCCAGGCAAAATCAATGGCATCTTTTTTAAAATAATCACCAAAGGAGAAGTTGCCCAGCATCTCAAAAAAGGTGTGATGTCTGGCGGTGTGACCTACATTTTCCAGGTCGTTATGTTTGCCTCCGGCACGGACGCAGCGTTGGGCTGTGACCGCTCGCAGCCCAACAGGCTTTTCCTCGCCGATGAATACCCGTTTAAACTGCACCATTCCAGCATTGGTGAACAACAGGGTGGGGTCGTCAGCAGGTACCAGGGAAGAGGAGTCCACGATTTCGTGACCCCGGTCATTAAAATATTTGAAAAATCTTGATCGTATTTCGTTACCAGTCATTGGTTAGTTTTGAGTGATGAGTTTTGAGTGATGAGTTTTTGCGAGACTCGGTTGTAGAAATTTCTGATTCCCATGCTCCTGCGTGGGAACCTTACTTATTTCAGATAAGGCAGCATGGCCTTGAAGGCAGGAGTTCCAGCCTTTTGTAAAAACTCGTAAATTATCATTTCAGCAGGGGTAAGAGTTGCGCCGATTTCACGCAGTCGCTCTTTTCCGTACACATCATTTTCTGGGGTACGGGATGAGATTGCATCTGCCACCACCCGGATAGTATAGCCAGCCTGTAGGCCGCCCAGCCCGGTCTGATAAATGCAGATATGGGATTCCACTCCGCAGAGCAGCAGGGTGTCCACAGTTGACGGCAGTTCGTCCAGCAGCTGGTTGACCTCGCTGTTTGCCAACCCGTTAAACTCGGTTTTATCCGGGCAGGGGTATTTCTCCAGCAAAACTTCCAGTTCCGGTACCAGTGACCCGATCCCCTTTTTGTACTGTGTATTGGCGATAACCGGTATTTCCAGGACATCGGCCAGCCGAATCATCAGGCTGATATTTTTCACGACCCTGTCCGCATCATGGATATGTGCCATCAAGCGTACCTGTGGATCAACCACATAGAGACAGCACTGTTCCGGTTGTAAAAAGTTCAATTGTTCCTGCATATATCAAATCCTTTATGAAAAAACCATTGGCAGATAAAAACAGGTATTTAGCGAGCATCGGCTAATTTTGCAATAAAAAATTCCTAATCCGGCTATCCTTTTATGGCAGCTTACTGGCTGTCAGCCATACTTCCCCTTCTATAACTCCACCTGCTCAACGGCTTTCCGTGAATAAACGGATGAACCCTTGAGTATCTGCTCAAACACTCCAGACGCATTAATATTGCTAAACAGGGTACGGGAGTCGTGAAGAAGCCGTAATGACCCGGCATGGGCGCGTTCGATATCCTGTTTTGGGGTGGAGGAAACCCGCCCGTGTCACCGGAAAAGAGAATTTGTCGTGACCGCTCATAATCGCCACGCTGTTTCTCTATTGCAACAGTGCCGTCCTGGACAATATACATTTTATCGCCGACTTCCCCCACTTTAAAGATTATCTCCGCCGGGCGGTATTCTTTTATAAACTGGATATATTGCATGATCATGTTGATGGCCTTTTATCTTAGTGTCTATGGTTCAAGTTCCCTTAAAAGGTGGCGTGTTAAACAATTTGTTGTATTCCTTTCAATTAGTTACTACTTAAATATTCGGTTATTTTTTGTTAATAAAAATAGGGATATCGTAGTCAGCTATAGTAAAGGACAAGAAAGTTGAATAGATCCTCCAAATGCATTAATGCTAAGAAAAAACCATTAACCGCATAAATCCACAGGAGGATCCAATGAAGAAAAGAGCTTACAAGGCAACAAAAGTCAAGGCA
>DAOVTM010000362.1 GCA_030633145.1 Desulfobulbaceae bacterium | reverse complement strand
TATCTATTTGAAATTACTACTTGTCTCGCCTTAAATTGATAGCCTCAAGCCTGAATGCAGATGAGGGTTTGGCCGCATAAGGTCATTCAATCTTTAATAACGATGCGCAGTACGACGCACAGTACGACGGGTCGTGCGCCGGGCAACACCGGCAACACTGCCCGGAGTTGCGGGACGACCGACAACCGCCTCAGCTTCACTTACAAAAAATCCAGTGGGTACCCAGCAGTCAACAGCAAACATTGCCATCACCACACAACCGACCATTGCGATCTTCATAATAGTTTTTATCATCATTTTTTCACCTCTTCCATGATAGGATTTCCCACCTCATTGGCGGTGAGAGAAGTAAGTTTTGTCGCTCCCTTTGGAGCAGTAACGGTAAACTGATCTTTGCCAATCTTGGGACTGGTATTCCAGTTACTGTAACGAATCGAATATTGCGGTGCTGCGGTCATCCACTTGGTGGTGATAATGTATTTTACCGGCAAAGGCTTGTCTCCGGTCTTGACCCATAACTGCCAGTCAATATCTTTTTCCCGAAATGAAAGATAATAACATTCAATACCGCCCACATACACAATACCATGATAGCTGCTGCTAATTACACCATCAATAAGACCTTTATAGGAATCAGCATACATAAGATCTGTGCCCGGCGCATCTACGCCTATGGCATCAATCGCTTCGACCAGATCATCTATGGTTCCCGCAGCATCCTTCTGGAAATATTTGTTTTTTTTCTTGCCGTAAAGGGTCACCGATTTACCATCAAAGATCAAGGCCACATCTCCCAACAGACCCTTACGGTTGACATACAGCTTGTCAGGACGCTTGGCAACAATTGATGAAGAAGAACTGAATTGCAGTTTCTGCCCTGCAAAATTAATGATTTCATTGTCAAGCTCACCCTCGACGCTGAAGGATGACAGGCCACCCAGATACGTTGACATTGAGCGCAGGACTTCATCCGCGTCAGGATCAAGTTGTTCTGCGCCTGCTGACCCTATTCCGACTGCGAGGCTCAACATAAGCCCCATAGCGAAACTGATTCGCCAGTTTTTCATTATTGTGCATCTTCTGTTTTTCATTTTGTTCTCCTAGGTATTTCCTGAATAGTTTAAACAAATGGTGCCTATGATCCAGTTGCTCCCTCGATCCTGTAAATTCTATTTGACAGTATAGCCTTATCCCACCAAACATGCTCCAAGTGTGAGCAGCAAGATCATTTTTGCTGCGATTATCAGAATCGTGCCATAAAAGCTGTTTTATATGGCGCAATTCTGTTAATTGCGCCATAATAATAAAATTATGCCAAAACGTATTCCCAAAAATGAACTTGATGCTGTACAACAGGCTGTTGCCGGTTTTCCTGCGGGTGCCGGTATTGAGGAGCTTAGCAACATGTTGTCAGTCCAGTTGTCTCGTCGTACCCTGCTGCGCAGGCTGGCATTGCTCGTCGAGCAGAAGCGGATAATAGTCGAAGGGCGTGCCAGGGCTAGCCGTTATCGCCTGACCGCTATCACCGGTGACGGCCATGAGCAACAAACTTCTCAAAAGATAGCAGGCCGTGGTGAAATCTATGTTCCGCTTTCATCGGGAGGGGAGGAAATCAGGCAGGCGGTTTGCCAGCCAGTTCAGCTTCGTCGTCCTGTAGGCTATAACAGAGATTTCCTTTATGCTTACCGCCCAAACGAAACCTTTTATCTTCCTTCCGAAATGCGGGAACGACTCTACGAAATGGGGCGTTCTTCAGAAGGCCATTCTCCTGCTGGAACGTATGTGCGGCAAATTTTCAATCGGCTGTTGATTGATCTATCGTGGAATTCCAGTCGTCTGGAGGGGAACACCTACTCCCTGCTCGAAACAGAACTGTTGCTGGAGTTGGGAGATGCGGCCATTGGGAAGGATATGCTGGAAACGCAGATGATTCTAAACCATAAGGCCGCAATAGAGCTGTTGGTAGAACAGGCTGAGGAGACAGGATTTAACCATTATACCATTCTCAACTTACATGCCCTGCTGTCGGATAACCTTCTTGGGGATTCTCAGGCGTGTGGCCGCTTGCGCTCAATTCCTGTTGGAATTGCCGGGACGGTTTATCGCCCTCTGGCAGTCCCGCAGTTGGTCGAGGAATGCTTTCGACGGATTCTCGAAACAGCATCTGAAATTGGAAATCCCTTTGAGCAAGTATTTTTTGTTATGGTTCACTTGCCTTATCTGCAACCGTTCGAAGATGTAAACAATCGTGTTGCAAGGCTTGCGGCAAATATCCCGCTGATTCGCCGGAACCTCTGTCCGCTCTCGTTCGTCGATGTGCCAGAGAGAGCCTATATTGATGGAATTTTGGCTATTTACGAGCTAAATCGTGTGGAATTGCTATGCGATGTTTTTGTCTGGGCCTATCAAAGATCCTGTGCCCGTTATTCTGCTGTCCAGCAGTCCCTTGGTGAGCCTGATCCTTTCCGCTTGAAACATCGGGAGCAGATAAAAGAATTCGTTGCCGGAGTAGTGCGGGATTGTCTAGATAAGCGAGGGGCAGTGAACTGGATTTCTGGCAAGGCGACAGCAGAAATATCAGGCGATGATTACAGTCGTTTTGTTGAAATAATCGAAACCGAGTTGAGCTGTCTGCATGAGGGGAATATTGCTCGCTACCGCCTGCGTCCTGTAGAGTTTAAAACTTGGAAGCAGAGCTGGTGTTGAAATATGGTCAACAACAATTCACCTGAAATGAATGCTGCCAGGAAAAAGAGCGTCCCCTGCCATTTAAAGTTTGTTAGGTGACAATCACAAGTGTATCCTAAATCACATTTTTTCTTCTAAGGAATTCTTCTCTAACTGATTGATATAGAGTTTTTTTAGAGGGGAAAATGCTATTTTACTCGTTCCCATGCGCTGCGTGGGAATGGGCATCCCTAACCGTTCCCACGCAGCGCGTGGGAACGAGAGTAAAGAATAAAATCCGTCCGTAGGACGATAATTTAATGATATATTAACAATGAATCTACCCCAATACATAGAAACAGTATCCAGAAGATATAAATCAGGTATCTCGACAGAACACACCTTTCGGACAGATCTTGAAAGCCTGATTCGGGAGCTTGTGCCAGGGGTGGATATTACCAATGAACCTTCCAAGGTCACTGATTGCGGTAACCCTGATTATGTCATCACCAAGCGGAAAATACCCATTGGCTTTATTGAGGCCAAAGACCTTGGCAAAGACCTGAACAGCAAGCAGTACAAAGAACAGTTCACTCGCTATAAAAATGCTCTCGACAACCTGATTATTACCGACTATCTCTGGTTCCAGTTCTTCCAAAACGGCAAACTGGTTCATGAAATCAGAATCGGTACTATCGAAGAAAATTCCATAACGCCGATTGTTGGTAACTTTGCTGAATTTCAGGATCTTATCCTTGATTTCTGTACCTTTATCGGCCAGACCATAAAGTCACCTCAGAAACTGGCTGAAATGATGGCAGCCAAGGCAAGGCTGTTGCAGGTTATCCTGGAAAAGGCCATCAGTGCCGATGAAGAAACCAATGAAGACTCGACGATTCAGGAGCAATACGAATCGTTTAAACAGGTATTAATTCACGATTTAAAGCCCAAAGAATTTGCAGACATTTATGCTCAAACCCTTGCATACGGCATGTTTGCAGCCCGTCTGCACGATACAACTCTGGATGATTTCAGCCGTCAGGAAGCAGCCGAACTCATCCCCAAGACTAATCCCTTTTTACGCAAGCTGTTTCAATATGTGGCCGGGTATGACATTGACGAGCGCATCAGAATAACCGTTGATAACCTGGCTGAGGTGTTCCGGGCAACCAATGTGGAAGAACTGCTGAAAAATCTTGGTCAGTCAACCCACAGCAACGACCCAATTATTCATTTTTACGAAACCTTTCTATCCAAATACGATCCCAAGCTGCGCAAAGCCCGTGGTGTCTGGTACACGCCGGAACCGGTGGTCAACTTTATTGTCCGGGCAGTGGATGATCTGTTAAAATCCGAATTTGGCCTCAAGGAGGGATTGGCCGACACCTCCAAAACCACAATTAAAGTTAAGGTACAGGGGGCAACTGTTGCCAAGGGACGCAATAAGGGCAAAGCTCTTTATGTGAACAAGGAGGTGCATAAAGTTCAGATCCTTGACCCGGCCACCGGCACAGGCACCTTTCTTGCCGAGGTGGTTAAATTCATTTACAGCAAAAAGTTCAAGGCAATGCAGGGAGCCTGGAGCGGTTATGTGGAAGAGCATCTCATTCCCCGTCTGAACGGATTTGAGTTGTTAATGGCCTCCTATGCCATGGCGCATCTCAAGCTGGATATGCTGCTGAGTGAAACAGGGTATAAACCGCAGAAAGAGCAGCGTTTTAATATCTATCTCACCAACTCTCTGGAAGAACAGCACCCTGATACCGGCACCCTGTTTACAACCTGGCTGAGTCGTGAGGCCAATGAGGCCAACCATATAAAACGGGATACTCCTGTTATGGTGGTGATGGGGAATCCGCCGTATAGTG
>DAOVTM010000327.1 GCA_030633145.1 Desulfobulbaceae bacterium | reverse complement strand
CCGCCAAGCCTATTTCCTCGGCGCCAATGATCCCTACAAGGCTCTGAAAACAACCCTCAACGCTGAAATCGACAAAAATGCCTGGGATACCCTGCACAGCGACATTTCCCGCCCTTTTTCCAAACCAAAATCCGGTCGCATTGCGGTCAAGGTCATTAACCATCTTGGCGATGAGGTTATGAAAGTGTACCAAGTATAGGATATAGTGATTATGGTCTTTATCATAACGGAACATTCACTCTTCAGGGAGGTTTGCCATGGCCAGGGCTGACCAGTTAAAAGCACTGTTAAAATCACATAGCGAAGGCGATGACCAGCATTTTTATTCCGTAGCAATGCAGGTAGCCGCCCATGAGGCAAAGCTGGGTCATGGCAAGCTGGCTGAAGAGTTGCGGACACTGATCGACAAGGCCAAAAGGCGGAAGGGAGCCGGGCAGCCCATTCCCATTAGCCGTTCCAGTGGTGATCTGGCAAACTTGCTATCGATTTCTTATCCTAAATCTCGTTTGGTAGATATGATTCTGGAGGAGAATCTTGGCGACCAGTTAAAACGAGTCATCCGCGAACAGCGTCATGCTGCTGAAATTCTTGCCCATGGTTTATCGCCACGACGAAAATTATTGCTGGTCGGCCCACCCGGTACCGGAAAAACCATGTCTGCCGCTGTGTTGGCCGGTGAACTTGGCTTTCCACTCTGCCAAGTACGTCTGGATGGGCTTATCACCAAATATATGGGAGAAACCGCAGCCAAGCTCAGGCAGATTTTTGATGCCACGGATCATACTTGCGGGGTGTATTTTTTTGACGAATTTGATGCCATTGGCTCACAGCGGGGTATGAGCAATGATGTAGGGGAAATTCGGCGAGTGTTGAACAGTTTTCTACTCATGATTGAGCAGGATAGCTCCCATAGCCTTATTATTGCCGCCACTAACCATCCTGGAATACTGGATCATGCCCTGTTTCGTCGTTTTGACGATGTATTGCACTATACATTACCTGAAAAGAAACAGGCTGTTGCCCTTCTTAAAGCACGATTGACTCAAACAGCTGCAAAGGGAATCGCCTGGACACGACTTGCTGATGCCGCAGTCGGGCTGAGTTATGCAGAAGTGACCCGTGCCGGCGAAGAAGCACTGAAAAATGTTTTGATAAATAAAGAAAAAACCGTCACTGAGGCCGGGATACGCAGCATGTTGGAAGAACGGAAAAATATAACTGAACGATTGCGGCAACACGGATAATGGCTGATCACGATCAAAATAAAAAAAGTCATTTTTTGTTGGGTGATCTGGCTGAATCCGAACCTTTTAGGCCACCAAAAAGGAAGATTGAACCGATGCCGATTCCAGAACGTGGTCGCCAGTCCCATGGAACAGGATTACTTGACCAGATTGGGCAAATAAAGCCTGCGATGGCTGCTGCCTGTGAAGCACAGAAAAAAATCGGCCTTGAAGAAGGTCTTGGTTTGCAGGTTGAATTTGAGTCCTTTCCTGATATTGAATTAGCCTTTGAAAGTCTTGCCCGTGAACATTCAAGGATTGAACTGCTCAATGTACGGCATCAGGAAAACATTACCTGTGCTACTGTTTTTGTGCCGGATGGGAAACTTCCTCATTTTGAACGGCTTATTGAGGATTATCTGGCAGAAAAGCGTGACAAAAATGGTGGCCTGCGTGATAACAGCAAGCTCATCAATACAATCAAACAGATCCGGGCAGCAAGTATTCGCGCCCTCTGGACTGATGATCCCCAGGTTTTCCCGGAGCGGGATGATGAGTTCTTTTGGTGGGAGGTCTGGCTGCCAATAAGAAAAAATCGCCTTGGCACTGTGGGAACATTCCGATGGCTTGCTGAAGCACAGGAAATAAAGGTGTCTGACTCGACGCTGGAATTTCCCGAACGAACGGTGTTGCTTGTTTATGCCTCTAAAGAAAAAATGCAACATTCGATGATGACATTAAACAGTATTGCCGAACTCCGGCGGGCAAAAGAGACTGCTGATTTTTTTGATTCATTGCCTCCTAATGAGCAACCTGAGTGGCCGGAAGAATTGTTGAGTCGAAGCCGGTTTCCTAAAGAAAACGAGCTGGTTCCCCATGTCTGTTTGCTTGATACGGGTGTGAATAATAGACATCCATTGATTAGACCCGCGCTGGCAGATACTGATTTGCATACGGTTGAGCCTGCATGGGGAAAGGATGACAACGATGGTCACGGTACATCCATGGCTGGTCTATCCCTGTTTGGTGATTTAACACCTGTTCTTTCGTCATCTGATCCATTTTCAGTTGATCTTCGAATTGAATCTGTCAAGTTATTGCAGGAAGATGGGAGCAACCGTGGAGATGCGCAGCATCATGGTTATTTGACTGCGGAAGCAATTGCGCGGCCGGAAATAACAAATCCATACCGTAAACGTGTTTTCGGTATGGCCATAACAGCACGGGATAACCGTGACCGTGGACGACCTTCGGCATGGTCGGCAACAGTAGATCGATTAGCAGTTGATGCGGAAGGTGAAAATGCCACACCACGCTTGATATTACTCTCCGCTGGGAACATTAATGATCCAAATGCGTGGGCTGCATACCCTGCCTCCAATACAACGGACAGTATTCATGATCCTGGTCAGGCATGGAATGGTTTAACAGTTGGCACCTATACGGGGCTGACGAATATTACCGAATCGGATGCTGAAAATTATGAGCCGATTGCAGGAAATGGTGGTTTAAGTCCATTCAGTACAACCTCTTCAACCTGGCAAAAACATTGGCCATTGAAGCCTGATGTAGTTTTTGAAGGTGGAAATGTTGCCAATGATGGCCTGGGGGCTGTTTGGATGCCCAGCTTGAGTTTACTTACCAGCCACCATAAGCCGCATGATCGCTTATTTACTACGATGAATGCCACCAGTGCGGCAACGGCTCTTGGATGTCGGATGGCTGCTCAATTAATGTCGAGATATCCCGACCTCTGGCCGGAGTCGATTCGCGCCCTGCTTGTTCATTCGGCACAATGGACAGAAGATATGCAACAGATGTTTTTGCCATCTGATAGGCAGGCTAACAAAGGTGATTATTTAAACCTTGTTCGTCACTGTGGTTTTGGTGTTCCCAATATAGAACGAGCTTTGTGGAGCATGTCCAACTCGCTGACCATGGTAATCGAAGCAGATTTATCTCCGTTTAAACGCGAAGGGAGTAAACAGCCGACCCTGCGGGATATGAATTTACATCGACTTCCATGGCCTCTGCCGGAACTTGAAAGCCTTGGAGAGGTAGAGGTTGAAATGAGAGTCACCTTGTCGTATTTCATCGAACCTAATCCCTCGAACCGGGGCTTTCGCTCTAAGTATCGGTATGAGTCTCACGGATTACGCTTTGATGTGAAGAGACCCTCTGAGTCTGAAGCTGACTTCAGGACTCGAATCAATTCTCTGGCCATAAGCACTGAAGAAAAAAGCACTACTTCCGGCGATGATTCTAATTGGTTTATCGGTACGAATGGTCGTCATAAAGGATCGTTGCACTCTGATATCTGGAAGGGAAGTGCGGCAGATTTGGCCAGTCGTGGTGTCCTGGCAGTATTTCCTACACTTGGCTGGTGGAAGACTCGGGCAGCATTGGAACGGTATAATAAAAAGGCGAGGTATGCGCTGATAGTTTCTATTCATGCGCCGGAAGTTGATGTTGACCTTTATACGGCGGTAGCAAATCAGATAACTGTTTCTGTGGTTGCTGAATCTTGAAAATATCCGCCTGAATCTGAGGGAAAAACAAATGGCTGCAATGAATTTCAACACCACCAACAGTACATTCCGCCAACTCATGGGCAATGGTCTTTTGTATCGGGTGCCGCCCTTTCAACGGGATTATTCCTGGTCAACAGATGAATGGGATGATCTGTGGCAGGATATTTGCGCTCTCCATGATGACCAGGCGGAAGCCGGGCATTATATGGGCTATCTGGTTCTCCAATCCAGGGATAGTAAGCATTTTGATATTATTGATGGTCAACAGCGTATCACGACACTCAGTATAATGATGCTTGCCGCTATCTCGTATTTACATGACCTTGCGACAACAGATGTAGATAAGATCGATGAAAAACGGGCTGAACAACTGCGGGGAAGTTATATTGGTTACCTTGATCCGGTTACACTGATTCCGCAATCCAAGTTGACCTTGAATCGTCATAACGACCGGTTTTATCAGGATTTTTTGGTACTTCTTGAACATCTACCCCAACGTGGTCTCAATGCGTCGGAACATCTTTTGCGTAAAGCCTTTAACTGGTTTAAGGCTCGACTCAAAACAAATATTGGAGCGAGCGGAGAGGACATAGCAAGATTTGTTGATGACACCGTTGATCGCTTATTTTTTACGGTTATCACCGTGACCGATGAACTCAATGCCTTTAAGGTCTTTGAGACATTGAATGCCAGGGGTGTTCGTCTTTCATCCACGGATCTGCTTAAAAACTATCTTTTTTCAGTAGTCAGTAATGACGGGGCGCACGAAACCGAACTGAAAACACTGGAGGAACGCTGGGAGGGTACAGTCGGACTTCTTGGCAGTGACAGCTTTCCTGAATTTTTACGCATTTTCTGGAACAGCCGGCATAAATTGGTGCGCAAAACGCATCTCTTTAAAACCATCCGTCAGGATATCTCCAGCAAAGGTGAGGCGTTTACCCTGATCCGGGAACTTGACAGGCACGCTCGCATCTATGCCGCTTTAAGAAACCCCATGGAAAAATCCTGGGCACGGGATGAACGAGATTATCTGCAACAACTCCAGATGTTCAATGTCCGGCAACCCCTGGCTCTTTTGCTGGCTGCTTTTGGCTGTTTTGGCGATCAGGATCGTAATGATTTTGCAAAGGTTT
>DAOVTM010000156.1 GCA_030633145.1 Desulfobulbaceae bacterium | reverse complement strand
GTTGATACCTCTATGCAGGTAAAACTGACAGAAAAGCGATTAAAACGCGATGAAGAGCTTTTCGACTTGTTTTTGGAAAGCCGAAGACCGGCAGATGCCAAACCGTTACGTCTCCTTGGCAAAGATCAGAAGAAACTCTGCACACCAGTGACCCAGGCGCATAATTCCATAAATCGTTTGACCATGACCACTGGCAGCGGCGAATTTGCCCCGTTCAGTCATGATAATTTTCAATACCTGCCCGGACTATGCCTGATGATTTTTGTCGCAGTCAACGAAGAGGCACTCAACGCAGATCAATTGCATACTGCGTTTGAACGAATCGGCAACTGGGGCTATGGCCGTGATGCCAGTGCGGGACTGGGACGTTTCACTGTTGAATCTGTCCGGAAACATTCCTGGCCCAAACCAGATACCTCAGCCACGGGATGTTATACCCTTGGCCCGTCTGTACCGCAGAAAGAGACCTTTACCCGTACCCGCTGTTATGCCGCACCGTTCACCCGATTTGGCAAACATGGGGCTGCCCTTGCCTGTTCGGCAAATCCTTTTAAAAAACCGGTAATTATGGCAGATGAGGGAGCATTGCTCTTTCCTGATGACCAGAAAATATTTGCCTTACCCTATATCGGATCAGCAGTAAAAAATGTATCAGCGGCAGATAAACGAACAGTAGTGCAGGGCTATTCCCTGTATCTCCCCTGTTGATGGAGGATGAACAAGACATATTATGGAAAGCACAACATATTCTTTCAAGTTGAGAGTGGTCTCGCCTGTCCATCTCGGCTGTGACGAGTTCTATGAGCCAACCGGCTTTGCCGTTGATGAGCAGGCAAAGAAACTGATCTCTTTTGAGCCTGCTTCCTTTCTCGGAATGCTTGAGCAAGAGGATTTAGATAAATACGCAACGATTTGCCGCAAGGGTACGGTAGCCTCCCTTTTGGAGATCTACAAATTTATCCGGCAGCATAAAGAACATGCTATTAACTGTAATAGCAGGCAGGTGGCTGTATCTGATGCCTTTGTTGCCCATTATACAGAAACGTTGAATTTATCGCCCAATGCGGTGCAGCAGCAACTGAATAAGTTTCTGATGGGTCGCACTGCTTTTCAGCGGCGTGATTCTGTCCCGTATATTCCCGGTTCCGCTCTAAAAGGAGCCATCCGTACTGCGGTTTTAAGTTTGCGTAATAACGGAAAAAGTTACCCTAAATGTCATAGTGGTAAGAAGCTCAATGATGATCTTGCCGGTGGCACTTTTGCAAAAGACCCCTTCCGTTTAATAAAGGTGAGTGATTTTCAACCAGCCGGGGATGTTGAACAAAGAATTGTTTACGCCGTAAATAGAAAGAAAAAACCTTCTAAAAAAGAAGCTCGCCGCCCATACCAGATGTTAGAAGTCATCGAAAAAGGTTCTGAATTTATTGGAACTATTACAGTACAGCAGGCAACAGCAAAAACCGGTATCAAACAGCCAGTTACATTTGCAGAGATTCACAGGGCATTAAGCGGTTTTTATAATCGTGAACAGCAAAATGAAAAATCAAGTTTAAAGAGTATTGGTTGTGACGTGACAAGTTCTGATACGTTTCCCCAGGGGACGACATTGATTCGCGTGGGGCGACATTCTGGAGCTGAATGCGTGACTGTCGCTGGAAGGCGTGATATTAAGATCATGCAAGGCTCGGGAAAAGCTAAATTCAAAGACCACGCCACTACATTATGGTTGGCTGCAGGTTCAGATAATCCTGGCAGCAACAAGTTTTTACAACCCTTTGGCTGGTCAGTGCTTACCATGTTGTCCGAAGAAGAGGCAATGGATTTCGAGGAGAAAAAAATTACCGCTTTCAATGTCTGGGAAACAGAGCAACGACAGACGATTGTAGATTTTAAAGAAAATGCTAAATTATTAGCCAAACAACGTGAAGAAGAAGAACAAAAAAAACAACGACGTGCAGAAGAACAGCGAATCAAAGATGAAGAGCTGCGTAAATATCCATGGCGTGTATTCATACCTGAATCTCTGTTATCTATTGCAGACTGGGGAGCTTTGAAAACCAAGGTGCTTGAGAATGAGCAATACATACAGTATCAAGCAGAACAAGAAGTTGGCCGGGCTGTTGCTGAAACCGTCATTCGGGTTGCCAAATCCAATCGAAAAACATGGGATGAAAACCGTGACCTGGTTGTTGCAGAGTGGCTGGAGGCATCAGCAATCCAATGGCAGCCCATGGCAAAGGGTATAGCTGCCCTGCCAAATCCTCATAAGGACAGCTCTGCTCTGCTTGAGAAAATCAACAACCTGCAAAAATGGAGCGAATATCAAGCAGACAACAGTGTTAAGATACCTAAGCTCGATAAACCCTGCGCAGAAGCTCTTAGAATTAAATTCATTGAGTGGAAATTGAAAAAAAGCAAGGGAAAACAACAACAAAAGTCTTTTAAGGCATTAAACAAGAGATTGAAAAATATTGAGTGATGGAAATAAATTATGCGCTGAAAAGAGCAATCATAAAAACTGTGCCGGATTATTTCGGCTGGAACACTGAAACGCAGGAACAGTACCGTGTAAACACACCAGAGGAAGATGCGCTTGCCATCCGCCAATACCTCCTGCAAAGCCTGTTTGATATCACAGTTACCAATCAGGACGACCTTGATGCTGCATGGGATGGTTTGACCATTGAACAAGGCAATGTAATCAATCCTGTCCTCCTGCCTTTACAGGGAATTGGGGAAGATTATTTTTATCTGAATGAATTTTTGCAAAAGCACCAGACACTGCTCAGTTTTCCGACACTGTATGATTACGATATTGACGATTTTAGATTCCAGGAAGAGTGGCGGGAAAAAGACATCAAGGGGTATAAACGAAAACAGTACAGAGGCGCACTCTATTTTACCTGGGCGAGGTTGATGGTGGATGGAGAATTTACCTATGGTGTTCTTTCCATGGCGGCCGGTTATATTTTCAGTCAGGTGGATGAATTTGGCAGTGATTATATTGAAAAGTTGATCCCATATACCTTTCAGGAAGGGAAGGAACATGGAAAAAAAGAAGGGGAGTGTTACCGGTGGGACATGAAAAGAGTTGCGGATGGCCTGGAGCAACAACTCGATGAACTGTTTATCCGTTTTCACAGCCGTCTGCAGGAGGTGTATGAGCGGCTTCTTGATGAGTTTGATGCACAATCCAAGTCCTGTGTTTTTATTATAGACAGCAGCCAATATGGTGACAGAGAATACCAGTTTTTATTCTCCGATACAACAGTCTTAAAACAGATTCGCTTGAAAAGATTCATCCATGATTGTCGTGCTGCTGAACAGAAAAACCATTTGCCTCTCACGCAGAAAATTGAGGATGAAAAAGAGCTGATGCACACATATATTGATGAACAATACCATGATATTATGGAAAATATTAACTATGGCAGACTCAACTTTTAAATGAGAAACAAGGTGTTTCTTGGCATCCTTCATTTCAGGCGAAAAGTAGTTGACACTTTCGGCAATACATTACTCCCGCAAAGTTTCTGGTTCCCAGATTGTGCGAAAAGTGTCAACTGGCAAATGAAGGATGCCTGTTTCTTCATAAGAACTCCGGCCTTGATAAATTACTATAGGTAAATAAAATTTTATAGTTCCCAGGCAAACAAAGTAGCGTTCCCAAGCTGGAGCTTGCTAACAAGAAATAGATGTATTGTACCCTTATTGGTGTCACTTTGGTAAGATTTGTTTACTGATTACCTGTAAAGGTGCGCACAGCGCACCCTACCATCTTTTATACGATATTATTGCAGACACCGAATACTTTTCGTGCAATATGAAAGATGCCGTTGAGACTGTTACAAAAGTAACAACAGAGAAAAATAAAAATAAAAAATTCATACTCCTGACCGTAAGAGAAAGTGTAAGCACAAAAACAGTGCCACAAATAACTTTTTGTTACGGAGGAATTATGAATGCCAATCCCCTTCCCATTGCCTTGGATGAAGACCACGCCCGTGTTGTCGGGCATGTCAAACTTACCCAGGATTCACCAGCAAAAACCGCAAAAAAATCAACACCCCTCCCTGCTGCTGATTTCCTCACCGAACTGGCGGCAAATCCCTGGTCAGCAAACCAGATTCAGCGTGATGTTGACCGGGTTCTCGCAGAAATCCGTGAGCTGCAGACCGCAAACCGCTGGGATGACATTCTTGCCTTGTTTCATCCTGTGGCGGAAAAACTGCCGGAGCTGGTTGACAGCAGTATGGAAAACGAGATCCAGCTCAAGATCGGTTTTGTCCTGTGCCGGGCCGGTCGTCACGCCGAGGCGGTTGCCTGCCTTGAGCCGGTGGTACGAACGGATACCAACAATGGCATGGCCCATTACACCCTGGCCTATACTGCCCTTGATGCCCTGTTCACTGCCCGTGGTTCCCGCCACCCCCTGCCCTGGAAGGAAAAGAAACGTCTTCTCCTCCTTGGTCATACCCATTTCCAGGAATCATGCAGGATCTGTCCCGATTCTGTCACCTTCTCCTATCGTCACGCAGTACTGTTCAAGGAAATTGAAAATAAGCCATATCAGGCAATTCCTTTATTTGAACGTGCCATTGCCAACTGGGAACAGAAAGACGAGGAAACCAGAAAGAAGCAGCATCAGCAGTATCCAAAATACATCAAGGCAATGTACCATCTGGCATCCTGTCTGCTGAAAAATGATATGCCAGCCAGGAGTCATGAACTGCTTGAAAAGGTCATCAGACTGGATCAGGACAAAAATTATATGGCCCCGGTTTTCAAGCATTTTGCCATGGGTAAGGTGCTGCACGCCCTGGGAGAGTCAAAACAAGCCCTCGAACATCTGGAGCTTGCCGCCCATCGGGCCGATAAACAGCAGGCAACGGATTTTGTCTTTGAACTTGCCGCCCGTTGCGCCCTGGTGCTGCAAGAGCCTGAACGGGCAGCCCGCTATATCCAGCAGGTTCCCAAAGGCAGGAGAAGGCCGTATGTCAGTTGGACAGAGGCGGATGTGCTGGTGGCACAGGGACAGCATGAAAAAGCGTTACGGGTTCTTGCCGCCTCAGCTGAACGGGATCGCCGCAGCCGCCATAAGGCATTGATCAGGATGGCTCGAATCGCACTGGTAACCGGTGACTGTGTTATGGGGGTCAAACACAGCAGAGAGGCTGCTGAATTTTGTCGAACCAGTTTTGGCAATCCCTCCCATGAGGCTCTGTTCTGGCAGGCTGCTTCCCTGTATCGGCTGGAACGTTTCGGGGAATCCCTGCAGATTATTGAAGAGCTTGAACAGCGAAACTTCCGCTTTCCTAATTTCAAACGACTTGCCGGGCTGGTTCGCCAGGGTAAGGGCAAGCAGGAACAGGGAGCCGGGAACAAAAGACTGGCCCTGGTACAATAGAATGAGCATAAATGCGAATACCAGAATAACACCACAACCGGAAAAAGCTCCTTCCAGTGATTATCAACTACTGCTCAATCGACTGGATAAGGCACCTTTAAACGAGGACGGCAATACCTTTGTCCGCAAGGCGTTGAAGGAACCACAGTGGCTGAGCAGGATTGATGACCGAGCCATGCTGTTTGTTGCCAATATTGCGCAGCAGCATGGTTTAATTAAAGAGAGCCTGACGATATACACGGCTCTGAACAGCCGCTTCCCAGATTGCGAAGAGGGGTGGCAGCAGCATCTTGAAATCCTCAACCTGATGGGCAGACAGGAGGAATTGATTCGGGTCAGAGCCATGGCCGCAGCGTGTTTGCCTGCCGTGACAATGAAAAACCTGCCCCGTGCTTTACTACCTGCCGACAACATTCAGGGCGTGGAGCGGGAAGAAACCGTCACCGGGCCGTTCCAGGAGCTGCGCCGTGAGGAGGAACAGGTGGCCCTGTTTATGCGTCTGTTTCAGGGCCGGGAAGATGCCTTTGCCCGGCAGTGGGTCAACCGGCAGGAGAACAAGCAGGGCTATGTCCCGATGCGCCGGCCCATGCAGGCCGGGGATATCAGGGAACATCTTGCCGGTCACCGAACCTATGGAATTTACCTGCTGGATCAGGACAGCCAAGTGCATACCGGGGTGATTGATATTGACCTGATCAGTCGCCTGCGGGACAGGAAACAGGCTGCAAAAGAGCGGGCATCCATCAGGCGGGAAACCCTGTACCTCCTGAAACGACTATCCACTCTGGCCGAGGATGCCGGGCTGTGTTGTATTGCCGAGGTAAGCGGTGGTAAGGGATATCATCTCTGGTTTCCGGTGCGGGAACCGGTACCGGCTGCGGTCATGCGCCGGGTGCTTATTCAGCTGACAGGGAAGATTGAAGAGGATGTTTCCTGTTTCACCCTGGAGATCTTTCCTAAACAAGATCACCTCACCGGCAAAGGTTTTGGCAACTTGGTTAAACTGCCCCTTGGAATTCACCGCAGTTCCGGCAAGCCATCAACGCTCATAATGGCAAAGGATAGAAGTCAATCCTGTCAGTTTGACTATCTGGCACAGATAGAGGCCACAGAAGCGCAAACCATGCTGCGGCTGGCAACGGATCTTGGCAAGACCAGTGGTCAACTCTTGATTCATCCCCGTCATGCAGCCAGAGCCGCAAAATATCCTGAACTTGTAACCCTTGAACAGCGATGTAGTATGCTGGGCCAGATTATGGCGACCCTGCAATCAGCAAAGGAGTTGTCCATTCGAGAAGAAAAAATAATTCTGGGTACGCTGGGACACCTGCCCAGGGCAAGATTATTGCTCCATCATCTTTTCGCTCATCTGCCTGAATACAGCAGGCCCTTGCTTGACTATAAGATCTCACGGGTTCGCGGTACTGTGCTGGGCTGCAAGAGAATTCACAGCCTGCTGGAACAGGGCAGTGACCTGCCCTGTGATTTTGCGGGCAAGGGGTATCCGCATCCCCTGCGTCATGTTGAAGGATTTTCTGATGAGATACAACCCAAGAGTGAAAAGGTTGAAAATTTACAGGATGCGATTATGTGTCTGAAAACTGCCATTGTCCAGGTAGAACGATATTTTTAAGGCTGTCGAAGACAGGAGGAAAGGAAATGGATTCACTCTTTATTATTGAGCCAGGCTGCTACATCAGAAAAGATGGCAACAGTTTGAAAATTATGCGGGGCAAAACTGTACTTGACACTGTTCCTGCCTCTGGCCTGAAACAACTGACCCTGGCAGGCTCGCCATCACTTTCAGGTCCAGTGCTGGATTTTTTGATCAAAAACAATATTGACACTGTATTCCTGACCAGGACTGGACGATTCCGGGCAAGACTGTTGCTTGATGAACCTGGCCATGTGGCACTTAGGCAGCAGCAGTATTTACGTCTCGCTGATACGGATTTTAAACTTGATCTTGCCCGGCGGATAGTGAAGGGGAAACTGGAGAATCAGTCCCGTCTCCTTATCCGCAGAAGCCGACAGTATCATGTTGAACAGCTTGGAATCACAGGGATTCAGATACGATCTTTGCAAACAAAACTCAGTGGCGCAAAAGATGCCGATCAGATACGGGGGATTGAAGGGTATGGTGCCAGGCTGTTTTACAGTGTGTTTGCTCTATTGCTGCGTGAAGATGATTTTACCTTTTCCGGTCGTAATCGCAGACCGCCCAAAGACCCGGTGAATGCCCTGTTGTCTTTTGTTTACACCCTGTTTACCAATGAGATACTTAATGGAATCAAACGGGCAGGCCTTGATCCCTATCTTGGTGCCTTGCATGAAATCGCCCATGGAAGGCCGTCACTGGCCTGTGACCTGGTCGAAGAATGGCGTGTCTGGGGTGAACGGCTGGTCTTGATGCTCATAAATCGCAGGATGATTACACCCGATGATTTTATCTATGATTCGTCAGCAGAAAAATGTGGTGAACTGCCGGTGCGGATGAAACCCCGGGTCTGCCGCGCCCTGATAAGTGCCTGGTACAAGCAGTTGGATAAGGCCATACTATATCCCTTTACCGGACAGAGAACGGCCCTGCGCTGGATCATGCACAGTCAATGCAGACGGTTGGCGGAGAGTTTGCAGGATGATGCCGCAGGATATCAACCTTTTCCCTTGCCCCGTTGATCAAGAGATTATACAATGTACTATATAATTTGCTATGATATCAGCGATAATCGCATCAGGTACAGAGTCGTCAAAGAGTTAAAAGGCTATGGGACAAGGGTGCAAAAATCGGTTTTTCAATGTCCGGATTTGACAGAAAAAAAACTCCTTGATATCGAGGAGAAGATGGAGGCTTTAATTGATCATGGAACTGATTCAGTGCACTATTTCCGGCTCTGCCGTGCCTGTGTAAAGGAGATAGAATGGACTGGCCTGGGCCAGAAACCGCAGCTTGATTCTTTCCGGGTGGTTTGACTTTCCGGGCTGATGGGTGAAATTTCGCAGACCTCAGCCGTTTTTGCTGTTTTGATGCACTTAAAAGTTGCTAGCCATCTTTAACCACTTGAAAGTATTTAAAATATATGAAATTTTATACTCTTTGTTTTTTCGGTAGATCTGCGAATGTTTATTTTTCTTTTATATCAATATGTTATACTCTTTATGCTGGGTGAGAAATGTGCTGTTTATCTGTTTGAGTTCTACTGTGAGGAGGTCTGCGAATTTGCACTTGCAATTTTTTGTTTTTATTGTATTTTTAAAGGGTAGGGAGTGAACAATTGCCCCGATTAGAGGGGATTAAGACTTTCCAGGCCTCATGAGCCGTAGGAAAAAATGTCCTTGAGTGAACAATTGCCCCGATTAGAGGGGATTAAGACAACTACTTTTTCAAGCCTTGCAGCCGGCTT